>JAZRLX010000046.1:0-3041 GCA_045647085.1 Pilosibacter sp. | reverse complement strand
AACGTGACAACCGATAAAGTATATGAAAATATGGAGTGGGAGTACGGTTACAGAGAGAATGATCGTCTGGACGGTTATGATCCATATTCCAACAGTAAGTCCTGTTCAGAACTGGTGACACACAGTTATCAGAAATCCTTCTTTGCAGACGGACACTGTGCAATCTCTACAAGCCGTGCAGGTAACGTGATCGGCGGAGGTGATTTTGCCAACGACCGTATCGTTCCGGATTGTATGCGTGCGGCGATGAAGAAAGAAGCGATCATTGTAAGAAATCCGCACTCCACAAGACCGTACCAGCATGTGTTAGAACCGTTGGCTGCGTATCTGATGATCGCAAAAGCACAGCTGGAGAATGGTTCTCTGGCAGGTTATTATAACGTTGGACCGGATGACAAAGACTGTGTGACAACCGGAAACCTGGTGGACATGGTCTGTGCAGCCTGGGGCGAAGGTCTGACCTGGATCAATAAACATGACGGAGGTCCGCACGAGGCGAACTTCCTGAAGCTGGACTGCTCAAAGTTAAAGACTACCTTTGGATGGAAACCTCAGTATGGTGTGAAGGAAGCCATCGAATTGACGGCTGAGTGGTATAAGGCGTACGCAGCAGGTGCAGATGTGGTGGCAGTCATGGACAAGCAGATCGCTGAGATGTTTGCATAATTTTGGAGGAAATAAACATGTTTGAAAATAAAACCGAGGCTCAGGCAAGAGAAGAAATTCTCGCGATGGTAGCCGAATATGCGGAGAAATTCCACAATCAGAAAAAAGATTTTAAAGAAGGTGACCGTATTCCGTACGCGTCCCGTGTTTACGATAAAGACGAGATGGTGAAGCTTGTGGATTCTTCCTTAGAGTTCTGGCTCACATCCGGCCGATATACAGATGAGTTCGAGAAGAAACTTGCTGAGTATTTACAGGTTCGTTACTGTTCTCTTGTAAACTCCGGTTCTTCCGCGAACCTGATCGCATTTATGGCGCTGACATCTCCGCTTCTTGGAGAGCGCAGGGTAATACGCGGCGATGAGATCATCACCGTTGCATGCGGTTTCCCGACTACTGTGGCTCCGGCTATCCAGTATGGTGCAGTACCGGTATTTGTTGATGTAACAATCCCACAGTACAACATCGACGTGACTATGTTAGAGGCAGCACTGTCTGAGAAAACAAAGGCAGTGATGATCGCCCACACACTTGGCAATCCGTTCGATCTTCAGGCAGTAAAAGCATTCTGCGATAAGCACAATTTATGGCTGGTTGAGGATAACTGCGATGCACTTGGTACAAAGTATATCCTGAACGGAGAAGAGAAATTCTCCGGAACCATCGGCGACATCGGAACATCCAGTTTCTATCCGCCGCACCATATGACAATGGGCGAAGGCGGTGCTGTATACACAGATAATCCGTTATTAAATAAGATCATCCGTTCCTTCCGTGACTGGGGACGCGACTGCGTATGCCCGTCCGGTCAGGACAACCTTTGCCAGCACCGTTTTGACAGACAGTACGGAGAGCTTCCGCTGGGTTACGACCATAAGTATGTTTACTCCCATTTCGGATATAACTTAAAGGTAACCGATATGCAGGCAGCAGTTGGCTGTGCTCAGCTGGACAAATTCCCGTCCTTCGTAGTAAGACGCCGTCACAACTTTGACCGCCTGAAAGCAGCACTTTCTGATGTACAGGATAAGCTGATCCTTCCGGAGCCGGCAGAGAACTCCATTCCGAGCTGGTTTGGTTTCCTGATCACATGTAAGGATGGTGTGAGCAGAAATAAGCTGGTTCAGTATATCGAGAGCAAGGGTGTTCAGACAAGAATGCTGTTTGCAGGAAACCTGATCAAACATCCGTGCTTCGACGAGATGCGTGCAACAGGCGAAGGATATCGTGTGGTAGGCGAACTGACCAATACAGAGAGAATCCTCGCTGACACATTCTGGGTAGGTGTATATCCGGGTATGACAGACGAGAAGATCGACTATATGGCGAAAGTGATCAAAGAGGGACTTGCACAGTGAGCGTAACAAACGAAACAAAAACTTATGACCTTTCTAAGGTTCATGCGGTAAATCTGAAGCTTCTGAAAGAAGTGGACAGAATCTGCCGTAAATATAAGATCAAATATGCTTTGGACGCAGGGACCTTGTTGGGAGCCATTCGTCACGGCGGTTTTATCCCGTGGGATGATGATGCAGATATCGTTATGACCAGAGCTAACTATGAAAAATTCCTGAAAGTAGTTCGCCGTGAACTTCCGGAAGGGATGACTTTTGTAGAGCCGAATTCCTACAATCAGGGCAAGGCATTTTACGATTTTGTATCCAGAGTTATGTATGATAAGAGCCAGAAACGTGTGGATTCCAAACAGATGGAATTCTACGATGACAAATTGACGAAGCTTTGGGTGGACATCTTTGTTTTAGATGCACTTCCGGAAGGAAAGATTTCCAAACCGGTGACGAAGCTCATGCATTGTATCGTTTACGGACTGGCGCTTGGTCATCGCTACGAGATCAATTATTCTGACTATCAGGGAATTATGAAGCTGTTTGTTGGAGTCCTCTCCAACATTGGTAAGCTGATCCCGTTCAAAGTCACATATAAGATTTGGAAATGGCTTTGCGTGAAAGATGCGAAGACAAAGACATCTCTTTACTTCTTCTCCAATTATCCGCCGAATTATCTGCACGTGGAGATGAAGAAGGAAGATCATGACAACGTAAAGACCGTTCCGTTCGAAAATGAAGAACTCTACATTCCGGAGGGATGGGAGCATTACCTTGTACAGGTGTATGGTGATTACATGAAGCTTCCGCCGGTAGAGAAGCAGGTTCCGGACCATTCTGACATGGAGATAATCATTTATGAGTAAAGTAATTTCCGTTGTAGTATCTGTTTATAATGAAGAACTGGTACTCAGGGAGTTTTATCAGGAAACAGGGGCGGTGTTAAACGCATTGCCTGTAGATTGGGATTACGAGCTTCTGTTTGTCAATGACGGAAGCCGTGACAAATCCCTGCAGATCCTCCGCGAG
>JAZRLX010000045.1:0-3355 GCA_045647085.1 Pilosibacter sp. | reverse complement strand
CAAGATGACAGATGATGAGATCGAGGCAATTGGTGCCGGCGACCAGGGTATGATGTTCGGTTACGCTACAAACGAGACACCGGAACTTATGCCGTATCCGATCTCTCTTGCACACAAACTTTCCAAGCGTCTTACAGATGTAAGAAAGAACGGTACACTTCCGTACTTAAGACCGGACGGTAAGACTCAGGTTACTGTAGAGTACGATGAGAATGGCAAACCGCTCCGTCTGGATGCAGTTGTTCTTTCCACACAGCACAATGAGAACGTAACTCAGGAGCAGATCCATGCGGATGTAAAAGAGCATATCTTCAACGTAGTTCTTCCGCAGGAGATGATCGATGAGAATACAAAGTTCTTCATCAACCCGACAGGTCGTTTTGTTATCGGCGGCCCGCACGGTGATACAGGTCTTACAGGAAGAAAGATCATCGTTGACACATACGGCGGTTACGCTCGTCACGGCGGCGGTGCATTCTCCGGTAAGGACTGCACAAAGGTTGACCGTTCCGCAGCATACGCAGCACGTTACGTTGCAAAGAACATCGTAGCTGCAGGCCTTGCTGATAAGTGTGAGATCCAGCTTTCCTATGCGATCGGTGTTGCTCAGCCGACATCCGTTATGATCGACACATTCGGTACAGGTAAACTCTCCGATGAGAAACTGGTTGAGATGATCCGTGAAAACTTCGATCTTCGTCCGGCTGGTATCATCAAGATGTTAGACCTTCGTCGCCCGATCTACAAGCAGACAGCTGCTTACGGTCACTTCGGCAGAACTGATGTTGAGTTACCGTGGGAGAAACTTGATAAGGTTGAAGATTTAAAGAAATATTTATAATACGGAATAGAGATAAAAAGGCCCCTGGGAAATGCTTCCCGGGGGCTTTTCTATTGCTTATGAAAAGATTTACAGATTCTGGAAATCGATGGTTGCATTGCCTTCTGCGTCATAAATAACCGCATCTTTATCCATGATGAGTCTGTCAACAGTCTCAACCAGTGCCTGCGGGGACGGATAAGCCGGTTTGTAGTTTGCAATGATCTCTTTTGCTGTTGCACCGTCATTGCTGAGAAGTGCGTCTGCTACGAAGAGCTGTGCTTTCGCGGAGTTCACGCAGAGTTTTTCTACGTCGATAACCTGGAAATCGATACCGTGAACGATTCCTGCTTCACCGCTTGCGAAGAACTGTACGCCCGGCATGATCTGTGTTACATCACCGAAGTCAGTTGTTCCGGACATCCATGCGCTGTAGTCGAAGGATACGCGGTCAGCACCAACGAGATCGCCGCAGCAGTCCTCAGCCAGCTTCATTAAAGTCGGATCGTGGAATGCCGGAGAGTGGCCCGGACGGTCAGAGATTTCCACGCCTGCGCCCATGGAAAGAGCTGCACCTGCCATGGCACGGTTCAGTTTCTTGTTTTCAAATTCGATCGCAGCAAGTGTTTTTGCACGAACATGGCTTTCTAATACAAGCTCATCCGGAATAATGTTAACTGCACAGTTTACACCCATAGCAACCGGATGGAAGCGGATGATATCTTTCTCCTGGAATGTTTCACGCAGGTTATTGGCAGCCTGCATACCGAGCATTGCAGCATACTGAGCATTGATACCAAGGTGCGGATAACCGCCTGCATGAGCAGATCTTCCCTTGAATTTTAATGTCTTCATGATACAGCCGTTATTTCCCGCTGTACAGGAGAAGTCAACATTTGCTTCCGGAGCTGTGTTGTTGCCGTGTACCATAACTGCAATATCAACGCCGTCAAAGAAGCCGCGTTTCATTAATTCGATCTTACCTGCGAAGAATGTGATCGTACCATCTTTACGAAGCTGCTCGCGGAAACCGAGCTGGATCATTTCCTCTGCCGGAACAGTCATAAGGCGGATCTTTCCGCACATACCGTCCAGAGCACCCGGCTGTTTTAATGCAGCAGCGATACCTAATAATGTAGCTGCCTGTGCATGGTGACCGCAGCAATGAGTCATTCCGTTTACAGATTCCGGATGGTTTGCGATGTCAAGAGCATCCAGTTCGCCCATGATCACGAGAGTCGGACCCGGTTTTCCTGTATCGATGTCTGTATAGAAGCCAGGAATATTTCCGGCCTGTGTCAGTGTATAGCCAAGAGCTTCAAACTGCTCTGTCAGATATCCATTTGCTTCCCATTCTGTAAAACCGGTCTGCGGATGGGCCCAGAGCCAGCGCTCAGAATCATAAATAAGCTGTTTGATCGCGTCAACGTTGTTCACAATCTGCTGTTGTCTGTTTGTCATATTTCACGTTCCTCCTAAAATTACAAGGGTTTTCATATTGTACTATTATAGCATTAAAGTGTTAAAAAACGAATAGTTTCTGCAAAGAAATATTTTAGAATTGTTTTATAAACGAGGGGATAGAAATATGCTATACTGTTTGTAGAAATGGGTAATAAATAAAAGCAAAGGAGGCGCTGTACAAGCATGAAAATCCGTACAAGGCTTGCGATCGCGTTTCTGACGATCACGGTTGTTCCGATCACATTGATCTATCTGGCGATCCTGTCGCTTCACGATTATCAGGGAAGGATATTCAGTGAGACGTATGGTCTGGAAGAGCAGGTGGACCTGGCATCAGGTGCTTCGATCCGTGTGTTCAGCCGACTGACAGAGTCGATCCAGATGGAGATCGATCAGATGTTAAAACATGATCCGGAAAAATTCCATGACCGGACTTATTTGGATAAGATGAATACCAAACTTGCCAAGGCGCATTCCTTCCTGATCCTTTTAGACGATCAGGAACTGGTCTACACAGGCAATCAGGAGATGACGCATGAACTGGCTGCAGAGATCCGAAATTTTGAGGATCTGGGCGAAACTGCGTCCTGGGGAAATTATCTCGATGACAATACGGAACATTTGATCAAACAGAGGGGATTCCGGTTTGCTGACGAGTCGGAAGGAACGATCCTTCTGGTGACTAATGTTGTGGAAGTGATCCCGGAAGTGAAATCCATGTTTGTGGAAATGCTGGTTGCCAGCGGTATTATTTTGATCCTGACTGCTGCGATCATGGTTGCATGGGTATACCGTTCTATTTGGAAACCACTTGGACAGCTTCAGGAGGCGACTAAGCAGATCCGTGACGGAAATCTGGATTTCACACTGGACGTGGAAGATGATGATGAGATCGGTCAGCTGTGTCAGAACTTTGAGGAAATGAGGATCCGTCTGAAAGAGACGACAGAAGAGAAGATCCAGTATGATAAAGAGAGTAAAGAATTGATCAGTAATATTTCTCACGATCTGAAAACACCGATCACAGCGATCAAGGGATATGCAGAGGGAATCCTTGACGGTGTTGCATCT
>JAZRLX010000044.1:0-26425 GCA_045647085.1 Pilosibacter sp. | reverse complement strand
AACGATATGCAAAAGAACCTTTTCGAAACTCTAAGGTGGACGAAAGGGTTCTTTTTTTGTTCCGTGACGGATATATTTTACAAATATTTGTCGGGAGATCGGGTGTGAGACGATTGATCTGGGAGGAGGTCGTGGGCCTTCTTTTGATTTTTATGGTATTTTTAGCTGCAAAATATGGGACGGTGCAAGTGGTCAGTGCGGAGGTGGCGGGACGGAATGGGAAGCCGGTCGTAGTGATCGACAGTGGTCATGGAGGAAATGATCCAGGAAAAGTTGGTGTAGACGGAAGTCTGGAAAAGGAGATCAATTTGGAGATAGCCATGAGGCTGAAGCAGTATCTGGAATTGGAAGATATTGAAGTGATCATGACGAGGGAGTCTGATACAGGACTTTATCAGGAAGAGGATTCAAGTAAGAAAATGGCGGATATGCGAAACCGATGCCGGCTCATCAATGATGCGAAACCGGACTTAGTGGTCAGCATCCATCAGAATAGTTACCATGAAGAATATGTATCGGGCGGACAGGTGTTTTATTATAAAGACTCTGCAAAAGGAAAGGAACTGGCAGAAATCTTGCAGGAACGATTTACATATGTGCTCGGTGCTGAAAACCGGAGACTTGCGAAAGCCAATGGAGATTACTATCTGTTGTTGCATGTAAAGAGTCCGATCGTGATCGTGGAGTGTGGGTTTCTCAGCAATTGGAAGGAAGCTGCGATGCTGCAGCAGGAGGAGTATCAGGACCGGCTGGCGTGGACGATCCATATGGGGATCATGGAGTATCTGAATCAAAAATAGGCATTGACTGCAATGTGATAAAGAACTATACTTAATTATGTATAGAAACCTAATAAATGTTCTTCGGGGCGGGGTGTAATTCCCCACCGGCGGTGACAGTCCGCGACCTGCGTTTGCAGCTGATCCGGTGCAATTCCGGAACCGACAGTATAGTCTGGATGAGAGAAGAAATTGTGCGATGCCGGTGCAAATCGGCAGTAAGAAGGTTACGTGAAGTCTGGCCCCGGATTTTATCCGGGGCTTTTCTGTTTTGTTACAGGATTTACGGAGCCCGTACGATTCCTCTATAGTTGAACATCAGGTACATAACTAACGTTTAGGAGGAAGAAACTATGAAACAAAAGTGGCTGACAACGAAGAATCTGGTGCTGATGGGCATGTTTGGTGCGCTGGCAGGTGTGCTGATGATGTTTGAGTTCCCGCTTGCTTTTATTGCGCCGACATTCTACGGTCTGGATCTTTCTGAGGTTCCGGTTCTGGTAGGAGCATTTTCCATGGGTCCGGTGGCGGGCGTGATCATTGAGTTCGTCAAGATCCTGGTGAAGTTGATGATGAAACCGACGACAACCGGTTTTGTTGGTGAGATGGCGAACTTTGTTATTGGCTGCTCTTTTGTACTTCCGGCTGCGATGATTTATCACACAAAGAAGTCGAAAAAAAGTGCGATGTATGGTATGATTATTGGTACCATCGTCATGGCACTGAGCGGAATCGTGATCAATGCGGTTGTGATGCTTCCGTTTTATTCTAAGGTAATGCCATTGGAGAGTATTTTGGCTCTTGGAGCAGCGATTAATCCGGCAGTCAGCAATATCTGGAGCTTTGCGATCATCTGTGTTGGTCCGTTCAACCTGATCAAAGGTGTTGTAGTGTCTATCGTGACCATGTTGGTATATAAGAGAATCAGCAATCTGATTCACAGTGTAGGAAGAAAATAGTATGAATACAAAGATTATTCAGATTAACAGAGAAAATTTTACAGATGCAGAATTGGCAGAGGCAGCGGAGATCCTGAGAAACGGCGGTTTGGTGGCGATCCCGACGGAGACTGTTTATGGTCTTGGCGCCAACGCATTGGACGAGTCTGCGTCTAAGAAGATCTATGAGGCGAAGGGGCGTCCGTCCGACAATCCGCTGATCGCGCATATTTCCTGTATGGATGAGCTTTCAGCTCTTGTAAGTGAAATTCCGGAAGCGGGAAGAAAACTGGCTGAGAAATACTGGCCGGGTCCGCTGACTATGGTGTTTCCGAAAAAGGATATAGTCCCGTACGGAACAACCGGCGGTCTGGAGACCGTAGCGATCCGTATGCCTTCTGATCCGGTTGCGAATCGTCTGATCAAACTGGCAGGGGTTCCGGTTGCGGCTCCGAGTGCTAATACATCCGGCCGTCCGAGTCCGACAAAAGCGGAGCATGTGGTAGAAGACATGAACGGTAAGATCGAGATGATCATCGACAGCGGCGAAGTGGGAATCGGAGTAGAGTCTACGATCGTGGATGTTTCCGGAAAAGTTCCGATGCTTTTGAGACCTGGTGCGATTACCATGGAAATGCTTCGTGAGACGCTGGGTGAGGTGGAGATCGATCCGGCGATCCTAGGTCCGCTGAGTGCGGATGTGAAGCCGAAGGCTCCGGGTATGAAATACCGTCATTATGCACCGCAGGCAGAGATGACTCTGGTCGAAGGTGAAATGGAGCATGTGGTGGCATTTATTAACCAGGAAGCAAAGCTTGCTTTGGAAGCCGGACTGAAGGTTGGTATCATTTGTACCGAAGAAAGCCGTGAGAGCTATGAATGCGGTATTTTGAAGGTAATCGGAAGCAGGGAAAATGAAGAATCTGTGGCGCACAATCTGTTTGCGGTACTGAGAGAATTCGACGATCAGAAAGTGGATTGTATTTTCTCGGAGAGTTTTTCCAAGGACAGACTTGGTCAGGCGATCATGAATCGTCTGTGTAAGGCGGCCGGTTATCATATTGTAAAGGTTTAATGTTTGTACGAGGGGGATATTATGTCAGACAAAAGAATTGGTTATATTACATGGGACGAGTATTTTATGGGCGTAGCGAAATTATCCGCGATGCGTTCCAAAGATCCGAACACTCAAGTCGGATGTTGTATCGTGAGCGAGGATAATAAGATTTTGTCCATGGGTTACAATGGTTTCCCGAAAGGCTGCTCTGATGATGAGTTCCCGTGGAGCCGTGATGACGGCGATCCGTACAATGAAAAGTATTTTTATGTGACACACAGTGAGCTGAATGCGATCTTAAACTACCGAGGCGGCAGTCTGGAAGGCAGCAAGCTGTATGTGACACTGTTCCCGTGCAATGAGTGTGCGAAAGCTATCATTCAGGCGGGCATCAAGACTCTGGTGTATGAAAGCGATAAATATGCAGATACACCGAGTACAAGAGCGTCCAAGCGTATGTTAAATGCAGCGGGCGTTCGCTACTACCAGTACAATGCGACTGGTCGTAAGATCGAATATCACGTGTAACCCGGAGGTTGCATGAAGTTTTTACTGGCGGCGATCAATGCCAAATACATTCACTCCAATCCGGCGGTGTACAGTCTGAAAGCGTTTGCAAAGGAGCAGCGTCCGAAGGCGGACATTGAGATTGGAGAATATACCATCAACCATCAGATGGACCACGTTTTAGAAGATATTTTCAGGAGAAAGCCGGATTTTGTCGGCTTTTCCTGTTATATATGGAATATTTCCCAGGTGTTGGAAATTACAAGAGATCTGCATAAAATCCTGCCGAGATGCGAAATCTGGCTTGGTGGACCGGAAGTGTCCTACAATGCAGAAGAGCTATTAATGAAAGAACCGCAGATCCGCGGTATTATGCGCGGAGAAGGCGAGCTGACTTTTACAGAGCTGGTAAGCGCCTATATGAGTGCGGACTATACAAGGATCAATCAGATCCAGGGAATTACCTGTCGCGGATTTAGCGGAACATTTTATAACAATGGACCGCAGCGTTTATTATCTATGGACGAGATCCCGTTCTACTATGCGGATATGACGGAATTTGAGAACCGGATCGTTTACTACGAGAGCAGCCGTGGCTGCCCGTTTTCTTGCAGTTATTGTCTGTCGTCCATTGATAAATCGGTTCGTTTCCGCAGTCTGGAACTGGTGAAGAAAGAGTTGGATTTCTTCCTGGAGCACAAAGTTCCGCAGGTAAAGTTTATTGATCGTACATTTAACTGCAAGAGAGAGCATACACTCGGAATCTGGAAACATATCTTAGAGAATGACAATGGTGTGACCAACTTCCATTTTGAAGTTTCTGCTGATCTGTTTGACGAGGAAGAGCTGGCACTGATCGCAAAGATGCGACCGGGTCTGATCCAGCTGGAGATTGGAGTGCAGTCGACGAATCTGGATACGATCACTGAGATCCACAGAAGAATGAATCTGGAACGATTGAAGAAGCGTGTGGAGCGAATCCACAGCTATCGCAATACCCATCAGCATCTGGATCTGATCGCAGGACTTCCGTACGAAAATATGGGATCGTTCTTGATGTCTTTCGACGATGTGTATGATATGAGACCGGACCAGCTGCAGCTTGGATTCTTGAAGGTGTTAAAGGGTTCCTATATGGCTGCTCACGTGCAGGAATATGAGTTGAAATATCGTTCTGTTCCGCCATATGAGGTGCTTTCTACGAAATGGTTATCTTACCAGGATATCATCCGTCTGAAAGAAATGGAAGAGATGGTGGAAGTGCATTATAACAGCGGACAGTTCTCATGTACATTGAGATTGCTGGAGAAGGAGTTCTCCCACCCGTCCTCCATGTTCCTTGCGCTGGCGGATCATTATAAAAAGAATGGTTTGTTCGGATTCAGCCATAATCGCCTGGCACGATATGAAATTCTGTACAATTTCTTAAAGGAGAAATTCACAGAGGAGGATCTTCCGAAGTTCCGCGATGCACTGATGTATGACCTGTATCTGAGAGAGAATTTAAAGAGCCGTCCGTCTTTTGCAAGTGAGCAGAGTGATGTCAAATATGAGGTGCGCGAATTTTTCGCTGCGGAAGCGGAGAAACCGGAATGGCTCCTTGGATATGAGGGATATGACAGCCGTCAGCTGATCAAGATGGCACACATGGAACACATGGAAGACGGAAGTTTTATCCTGTTTGACTACAAGAATCGTGACCCGTTGAACAAGAATGCGAAGGCGGTACGATTTATATATGAAGAAAGAGGTACCAATGGCGAGAAAGGAATCGAAGAAAGCCAGAAACGAGAGAGTGACAAAGATCCTCGCGAGTCTGGACGCGGAGTATGGCACAGAGTACCGTTGTTATCTGAATCATGAAACACCGTGGCAGTTATTGATCGCCGTCATTCTTAGTGCACAGTGCACGGATGCGCGTGTAAACATCGTGACTGCGGATTTATTTAAAAAGTATGATACGTTAGAGAAGTTCGCAAATGCAGAACTCACGGAACTGGAAAAAGATATTCATTCGACCGGATTTTATCATATGAAGGCGAAAAATATTATTTCTTGCTGTAAGGATCTGATCGAGATACATGGCGGAGAGGTTCCGAGAGAGCTGAAGGATCTGACTGCTCTGGCAGGTGTCGGTCGAAAGACTGCCAACGTGATCCGTGGAAATATTTACGATGAGCCAAGTATTGTGGTGGATACCCACGTGAAGCGTATTTCAAAGAAATTGGGACTGACAGAGAATGAGGATCCGGAGAAGGTGGAATATGACTTGATGAATGTCCTTCCAAAGGATCATTGGATTCTTTGGAACATTCAGATCATTACCCTTGGAAGAACGATCTGTGTTGCACGAAGTCCGAAGTGTGAGGAATGCTTTTTGCGAGAGCTCTGTCCGTCAGCCGGTGCCGGTAAGAAAGTTGGTGGCAAAAAATGACGACATCTTATGTAGCGGTGGATCTGGAGACAACCGGAATCGGTGCTAAACGTGAGAAGATCACAGAGATCGGAATGGTAAAAGTGGTGGATGGTGCAGTTGTCGAAACGTATCATACCATGGTAAACCCACATCGTGAGATTCCCGAGCGTATCGTGGAATTGACCGGGATTACGGATGAGATGGTGAAAGATGCACCGGATATTGAGGAAGTTCTTCCGCAGGTGATCGCATTCTGTGAAGGATTTCCACTTCTTGGACATCAGATTATTTTCGATTATGGTTTTCTGACTCAGGCGGCAGTGAACATGAAGCTGGAGTTTAAGAAAGATGCGGTGGATACACTGAAACTCTGTCGTTATTTGATGCCGGGAGCGGAGAAGAAAAATCTGGGTGCGGCGTGCACTTATTTTGGAATCGTTCCGGAGACTGCACACAGGGCGCTTTCGGATGCCATGTCTACCCACTTTTTGTATGCAAAACTGATCGAGCAGTTTGGAGAGAGCCGAGCCGATCTGTTTGAGGCAAAACCCTTGATTTATAAGGCAAAAAAGGAACGTCCGGCTACCAAAAGACAAAAACAACACTTGCACGATTTATTAAAATATCATAGAATAAAAACGACTGTCGATATTGATCATATGTCCGGAAATGAGATTTCGAGGATGATCGACCAGATTATTTTTACACATGGAAGAATCCCTGAAAAGGCATGAGACAGGAAATGGGTTCCGGACTCCAGATAAAATGATAAGAGGTGAAAGACTATGATGGATCTTAGACGTGGTAAGAAGAGAAAAATGATCACTGCAATCGTTGCAGTTCTTTTAGTGATCGGAATGGTAGTTCCGACTGTTTTAGGCGCATTAATGTCCGTTTTCCATTAATGTGAGAGTTTGAAGTTGTTTTTTAAGGAGATAGTTATGAAAAAGAATGCGTGGATTGCTTGCATGACGGCGGTCATGGCGGCTGGTCTGGTTTTCACGGCCCCGGTTTCCGCGCGTGCACAGGAAGCGATTCCGGCCGGTGTTTATGTGGGCGAGATCAGCCTTGAAGGTATGACCGGTACGGAAGCGGAGCAGGTTGTGAAGGAATACGTTGACGCAAAGCTGAACCAGAAGGTGACGCTGGATGTCAATGGAACTCAGGCGGAGACGAGTGCGAAAGAACTCGGTATGACTTGGGGAAATCCGGATGCTGTTGAAGAAGCAATGGCGAGCACCGACGTGAAAGGTAATCTGATCAAGCGCTACATGAAGACGAAAGATCTTCAGGAAAATCCGGTTGTTGTAGATCTGGAACTGGATGTCGATCAGGAAAAAGTTGCAGCGTTTGTGACAGAACATTGTGGAGCCGCACTTGCGGAGCCGCAGGATGCGACGATCGTAAAAGAAGGCGATGGATTTGTCGTTACACCGTCTGTGACAGGTGTGGCAATTGATATGGAAGCGACAGAAGAGGCGTTAAAAGCAGCGCTGAGTGCAAACGGAACCGATGGCGTAAGTGTAGTGGCAGGTGTGACAGAAGCGGAACCGAGGATCAAGACAGAGGATCTTGAGACAATTCAGGATGTGCTTGGTTCTTATACGACTGATTTTAAGACAAGTGGCTGGTCTCGTTCTACAAACCTGGAGGTTGGTACTGCGAAGATCAATGGCCGCGTGCTGATGCCGGGCGATGTGCTTTCCGGTTATGAGTGCATGGCGCCGTTTACAACAGCGAATGGTTATAAGACAGCGACTGCTTATGAAAATGGCCGTTCTGTTGACAGTGTGGGCGGCGGTGTTTGTCAGATCGCGACAACATTATACAACGCAGCACTTTATGCAGAGCTTGAGATCGTACAGCGTCAGAATCATTCTATGACTGTGGCGTATGTGGATCATTCCAGAGATGCAGCGATCGCAGGAACATACAAAGATATCAAGATCAGCAATCCGTATGAGACTCCGATCTATGTCGAGGGTTATACATCCGGCAAGAAGCTGACATTTAAGATCTACGGTCAGGAAACAAGACCGGAGAATCGAGAAGTAAAATTTGAGTCCAAGACATTGCAGTGGATCAGTCCTGGTGATCCGATCGAACAGCCGGATCCGACCTTACAGCCTGGTCAGAGAGTGCAGGTTCAGTCCTCTCACACAGGTATTCGTTCCGAACTTTACAAGTGCGTGTATGTGGATGGAGTGCTTCAGGAGAGAACCTTGTTAAATAAGGACAGTTATAATGCTTCCAAGGCAATTTATAATGTAGGTCCTGCGTTACCGGCTGAACCGGCTCCGACAGTTCCGGAGGCTCCGGCTGAGACCACTCCGGTAGAAACACAGCCGGCAGGTCCTGGTGCAGCAGCAGGTCCGGGAGCAGTAAGTCCGAGCCCGGCAGCAACTCCTGCAGGTCCGGGAGTTCCAACTCCGGCACCGACTCCGGCGGCACCGTCCGGCGTATTAGGTCCGGGTGCAACACAGGGACCGCAGTAGAGGTACACGATTATGATGAGAAGGATCGAGCGTGAGCCAAATGGCAGCGGTATTTTTAAACCTGGCCAGGATCTTGTTGTAGCAGGATCCATTGGCAAAAAAGGTGTAAAAACTGCAGTAGAAAAGAAAAGGGACGTGCTGGAATCCAGATTTTGCGGCGCATTTATGCGTAGTCTGGACCAGGCGTTAGAAGAAAAGATAAATGTAGATCCTGACATTCTGGCATCTTTAGGTGCGACAGAGTGGGAATATGTGGAAGAGGGCGGCATTTTAGCTGCCCTCTGGAACATATCCGGAGCATATGGGCAGGGAATCACATTTTCCTTATTAAAAATGCCTGTGAGACAGGAACTCATTGAAGTGTGTGAACTTTTGGATCTGAATCCGTATCGTTTGTGGTGTGGAGAGTGTGTCCTGATAGCAGCAAATCATGGCGAAGACATGATTCAGGGGCTGGCAGAGCATGGAATCCGTGCTGCAGTGATCGGAAAAGTGGAAAAAGGAATCGCAAGAAAGATGACAGGCGTTAGCGGTACGGGGTATTTAGAGCGCCCGCAGCCGGACGAAATATATAAACTCACTGAGGAGGTATAGAAATGGGAGAAAATAGAGAAAATGCTTATGATGAAAATGTGGTAGCGTTGATCGAGGTAAAAGTAACTCATCAGAGAGGTGTGGGTTATGATAAGATTGCGGAGCGTATTTATCACCACAAGGAAGTTTCTTCCGTATATCTGATGTCCTCCGGTAATTTCGATTTTACCGTGATCATCGAAGGAAAAACACTCCGCGAAGTAGCACAGTTTGTAAATGAAGAGCTGGCTACGATTAGTTCCGTAGTAAGCACATCCACACATTTCATTCTCAAGAAATACAAAGAGAATGGCGAGGTATTGTGCGAGAATCCGGAAGATGAAAGGATGCTGATTAGTCTGTGAGAAATCCGTTATCTCAAACAATAACAACGATTCCGCCGTCCGGAATCCGTAAATTCTTTGATATCGTGAGCGAAATGAAGGATGCTATTTCCCTGGGCGTTGGTGAGCCGGATTTCGACACACCGTGGCATATTAGAGAAGAAGGCATTTTTTCTCTGGAAAAAGGACAGACCTTCTATACTTCAAATGCAGGTTTAAAAGAATTAAAAATTGAAATTTGTAACTATTTAGAGCGCCGTTTCCAGGTTTCCTACAATTTTGCAGATGAGTGCATGGTAACGGTTGGCGGCAGTGAGGCGATCGATATCGCTCTTCGTGCTATGCTGGATCCGGGCGATGAAGTTCTGATCCCGCAGCCGAGCTACGTTTCCTATCCGCCGTGTACAATTCTGGCTGGTGGTGTTCCGGTTTCCATTCAGCTGGAAGAAAAAGATCAGTTCCGTCTGACAAAGGAGAAGCTGCTTGCAGCGATCACTCCGAAGACAAAAGTATTGATCCTTCCGTTCCCGAATAATCCGACAGGTTCCATCATGGAACTGGAAGATCTGAAGGAGATCGCAGAAGTGATCGAGGAACATGACCTTTATGTAATTTCCGATGAGATCTATTCTGAATTGACTTATACAGGCAACCATGTGACCGTCGCGTCCCTTCCGGGTATGAAGGAGAGAACGGTCCTGATCAATGGCTTCTCCAAATCCTATGCGATGACAGGTTGGAGACTTGGTTATGCATGTGCGCCGAAGGTCATCTTACAGCAGATGCTGAAGATCCACCAGTTTGCGATCATGTGTGCGCCGACAACCAGTCAGTATGCAGCGGTTGAGGCTCTTCGCAATGGTGACGAGGATGTGGCAGAGATGCGCGAGGCATATGACGAGAGAAGAAAATATCTTGTAAAAGCGTTTAACGAGATCGGAATGGACTGCTATGAGCCGCAGGGTGCGTTCTACGTATTCCCGTGCATCAAACGTTTTGGTATGAGTTCCGATGAGTTTGCTCTGAAACTTCTTGAAGAAGAGAAGGTCGCTGTTGTTCCGGGTACGGCATTTGGTGACTGTGGCGAAGGATATCTTCGCGTGTCTTATGCGTATTCCTTAAAGAATCTGCAGAGAGCGATGGAGAGGATCGAAAGATTTGCCAAGAGACATTTAAAAGAGAGTGCTCAGTAAGAAAATGTAAGCCGGGTAGTGGCGGAGAGAGATCCGGCCATTACCCGGTTTTTTAGGAGGAAACAACAATGAACATTGTATTATATGAGCCGGAGATGCCGGCTAATACAGGAAATATCGGTCGTACATGTGTAGCGACCAACACAAAACTGCACCTGATCGAACCGTTGGGATTTAAACTCAGCGAAAAACATCTGGTGCGCGCCGGTTTGGACTATTGGCCGAAGCTTGATGTGACTGTTTACAGCAATTTCGAAGATTTTCTTGCGAAGAATCCGGGTGCCAAAATTTACATGGCGACTACAAAGGCACAGCATGTGTATACAGATGTGCAGTATGAGCCGGACTGTTTTATGATGTTTGGACCGGAAAGCCGTGGAATCCCGGAAGAGATTCTCGTAAAATATCCGGAAACTTGTGTACGTATTCCGATGTGGGGTGATATGCGATCCCTGAATCTATCCAACTCCGTGGCGATCATGTTATATGAGGGACTTCGCCAGAATGGATTTGAGAAGATGACAATGGAAGGCCAGTTGCATACATTGGAGTGGTAGGAAATGAACAAGCAAAGCCAGAAGAAAATGATTATAGTAGGCATGGGTGAACGGGCGATGATCTATGCGAAAGAAGCGCTTGCACATCCGGAGTTATTTCAGATTGCAGGAGTTGTTGACGTAAGACCGGAGCGAGTAGAACTGGCGAAGCGTACATTTGATATTCCGGAAGAGAATTGTTTTTCATCTGTTGAAGAGATGGTAAAACGGCCGAAATTTGCAGATGCAGTCATAAATGGAACCATGGATCAGCAGCATGTTGAAACCTCCATTCCGGTTTTAAGAGCCGGTTACGACCTTCTGTTGGAGAAGCCGTTTGCAGTAGATCAAGAAGAAGCAGATCGTTTGCTGGCTTGTGCCCATGAGACCGGGCGTAAGGTAATGATTTGCCACGTTCTTCGTTATGCGCCATTTTACAAGGAGATGAAAACTCTGTTATCCAATGGGGAGATTGGGGCTGTACTTAGTATACAAATGGCCGAGCACGTAAGCTATTTTCATCAGTCTGTGTCCTATGTGCGTGGAAAATACGCATCTCCGGAACTATGCGGTTCTGGTATGCTGCTTTCAAAATGCAGTCATGATCTGGATATTATGGCATGGATGCTGAATGGAATCCAACCGGAGAAGGTATCCAGTATTGGAACAGTTTCCCAGTTTAAAGAAGATATGGCACCAGAGGGAGCAGGGACACATTGTTTTCTGGACTGCCCGGTAGAGCGAGAGTGTATATTTTCAGCGAAACGCTTATATCTGGAACATCCTCAGCGCTGGGCCAATAATATCTGGCATGAATGTGGCTGTGTCGGAATCTCGGAGGAGGGGAAAGAACACGTTCTTCGTCAGCAGGATAATCCATACAGTCAATGTGTTTACCGCAGGAATCTCCAAATCGTAGATCATCAGTCAATGATGATCTCCTTTGCAAACGGAGCCCTTGGCACATTTTCTATGATAGGGGGATCATCTGCATCCGGCAGGAGAATCCACATAACCGGCACAAAGGGAGAGATATACGGAACTTTTGAAGACCAGAGATTTATGGTATCCCTGATCGATCCTGAAGCAGCAGGAGGCAAAAAGGAATACATTGTAGATGTTTCGGGTGCACAAAAGGGAAATGCCCACGGTGGCGGAGATCAGGCAATCGTGAGAGATTTCATCGCTTTATTAAATGATGAGAAGCCATCCTTGTGTTGTACAACTCTGGATGATTCTATGATTGGTCATCAGCTGGTGTTTTTAGCAGAAGAGTCCAGAGTGCTCGGAGGAGCACTGATGGAAGTAAAACGATAATAAATAGGGCGGGCCCCCACTGAAACTTACGTTTCAAGTGGGGGCCCTTTTATAGAGACATTCTATGAAGCTAGATTAGAGCTCTGTCTTCCAGATGACATAATTATAGAATAGTAATTCAAAAAGTTCTGTGACTTTCTCACATTTTAGCCTCATTGACACACTTATTTTTCTGATTTATACTAGATATATTGGGAGGTAAGGTTATGGATTTCGCAACATATTTTCCGATTTGGGACAAACTGACACCTGCGCAGCAGAAAAAGATAGAAGATGCGACATATTTCCGTGAGGTGCCGAAGGGAATGGTTCTTCACAGCGGAGAGACCAACTGCCTTGGTATTGTATTGATCGAGTCCGGACAGCTTCGTGCATACAGTATTTCCGGTGAGGGTCGTGAAGTTACCTTATATCGTTTGTTCGAGATGGATACCTGTATTTTCACAGCATCCTGTGCGATGCCGAATATCATGTTTGATATGGTCATCGAGGCGGAGAAAGATTCTGAAGTTATGGTAATTCCTCCGGACGTATACAATGCAGTACTGATGGAATCTGCACCGCTTGCAAACTATCACAATCAAGTGATCTCCAGCCGTTTTTCTGATGTTATGTGGATGATGGAGCAGATCATGTGGAAGAGCTTTGATAAGCGTCTGGCAGCTTTCCTGCTGGAAGAGAGTACACTCGAGGGAACACAGTCTCTGAAGATCACACATGAAAAGATCGCGAACCATATGGGAACAGCCAGAGAGGTTGTGACCAGAATGTTAAAATATTTTCAGAATGAGGGTCTGGTCAAGCTGACTCGTGGTGCCATTGAGCTGGTGGATGAGAAACGTCTGAGAGCATTACAAGAAGAATAAGTATTTATCAAATAAAACCTGCCGCAAGAGTTCCAAATCGGAATCTGCGACAGGTTTTTTAGGTAAAACACTTATATAGGGGATTGGAGGTTACATATATTGGGAAAGACTTGCTCCCGGGTTATGCCTGGAACATAGCCAGAATCTGCTGTTTGTTTTTTGCACCAACGGATTTGTTTATCACTTCACCGTTTTTGAACACCATCAGTGATGGGATGGACATGACACCGAACTGAGCGGCAAGTTCCGGCTCCTCATCTACATTTACTTTTACAACTTTATATTCCGGATACTCTTCAGCGATCTTTTCAACGACCGGGATCACCATACGGCACGGGCCGCACCAGCTTGCCCAAAAGTCTACGAGAACCGGTTTCTCACTGTTCATTACTTCCTCAACGAAATTGTTTTTATTAATATTTAAAGCTGACATAGCGTTTCCTCCTTGAATGTGGTCATATGTTTTATTTCTTTCTGTGATTATATATTACCATACTCTCGGCGATTATTCAGTGATTTTATCACATTAAGTTCTTGCCATTCCGTCAACGCTGAGAACTACACCTGTAATATAAGAAGCTTCATCGGATGCCAGGAATACGAATGCATTTGCAATGTCTTCCGGTTTACCGAGTCTGCGGAGCGGGATCTGTGCGATCAATGGCTCAATTACTTCCTTTGGTACGGCTTTCATCATATCTGTCTCTGTGATTCCCGGAGCTACTGCATTTACACGGATGCCTTTCGGACCGAGCTCGCGTGCCAGGGATACTGTCAGACCGTTTACCGCAAATTTGGATGCAGGGTATGCGAAACCGCTTGGCTGTCCATGTTTACTTACCATGGAAGATGTATTTAAAATAACGCCGCTGCCTCGTGCGATCATGCATTCGGAAGCTGCTCTTGCTGCATTGAAAACGCCTTTTACGTTCAGGTCCATAACTTTGTCAAATGTTTCTTCTGTATACTCAGTGAACGGAGTGGACTCGGAAACACCTGCGTTGTTAACCAGAATGTCTACGCATCCGTATTTTGTTGTAGCTTCAATAAACGCTTCTCTTACACTTTCCAGACTTCCGAGATTCGGGCTGATACCTGCGATAGTGGATTCCGGAAACTGTTCTTTTAATTTATTAACCGCACGCTCTGCGGATTCCTGACTGCTGGCAGTGAGGATTACGGTTGCGCCTTCTCTTAAGAATGCTTCTACAGTTGCATAACCGATACCGCGGCTTCCGCCAGTTACGATCGCTACTTTATTTTCTAATCTCTTAGTCATATTCGAATCCTCCTATTATTATAATGATTTTGTCGTTCAAAACTCTGTTGTTTGAGTATATGATAACCATTTTGGTAAAAAATATCTGTGACAAAATCACGTTAATTGACAAAAACAATGCTTGCATCCATTGGAAAATTATACTATAATGAAGAAAAGAAAAACAGTAATCATTATCAAGATTGAAGAAATCAGGAGGATTTTAATATGACAATTACAAACGATATCAGATACATTGGTGTGAACGATCATCAGGTAGATCTTTTCGAAGGACAGTACGTTGTTCCAAACGGAATCTCTTATAACTCTTACGTAATTTTAGATGAAAAGATCGCGATCATGGACACAGTCGATATTAACTTTACAGAAGAGTGGTTAGATAATATGAAGGAAGTCCTTGGCGACAGAAAGCCGGACTACCTGATCGTACAGCACATGGAGCCGGATCATTCTGCAAGCATCGATATCTTCCTTAATGAATATCCGGAAGCAGTGGTTGTTTCTTCCGCTCCGGCGTTCAAGATGATGCAGAACTTCTTCGGTACAGGTTATGCAGATAGAAGAATCGTGGTTGGAGAAGGCAGCACATTAGAACTTGGCAGCCATGTTCTTACATTCGTAACAGCTCCGATGGTACACTGGCCGGAAGTTATTGTAACTTATGATTCTAAAGATAAAGTTCTTTTCTCTGCAGACGGTTTCGGTAAATTCGGCGCCCTTGATGTGGAAGAGGAAGATTGGGCATGCGAAGCACGCAGATACTACATCGGTATCGTTGGCAAGTACGGTGCTCAGGTACAGGCTCTCCTGAAGAAGGCTGCAGGTCTGGATATTCAGATCATCTGCCCGCTCCACGGTCCGGTACTGACAGAGAATCTTGGTTACTACATTAATTTATATGATATCTGGTCCTCCTACCGTGTGGAGACAGAGGGTGTTGTGATCGCATACAGCTCCATTTATGGAAACACAGCAGCTGCAGCAGTATTGCTGGCTGAGATTTTAGAGGCAAAAGGCTGCCCGAAGGTTGTTGTCAATGACCTTGCCCGCTGCGATATGCATGAGGCAGTAGAGGACGCGTTCCGTTATGGCACACTGGTTCTCGCAAGCCCGACATACAACGGAGACATTTTCCCGTATACAAAGGAATTCATTAACCACTTAACGGAGAGAAACTACCAGAATCGTAAGGTAGCTTTCATTGAGAATGGTTCCTGGGCTCCGCAGGCAGCGAAAATCATGAGAAAGATGTTAGAGAACAGCAAGAATCTCACATTCGCTGACACAACAGTAAAAATCCTTTCCGCTATCAATGAGGACAGTCAGGCGCAGATGGAGGCACTGGCTGAGGAACTTTGCAAATAATATAAGGATAATATAGACGACATTTTATGAAGAAAAGCAGGAGGTAATCGAATGAGCGCATTATTCAATATTGGCTACGGATTATACGTAATTACTTCTAATGACGGAAAAAAGGACAATGGTATGATCGGAAATACAGTTGCACAGGTTGCAAGCAGTCCGAACCGTATCATGGTAAGTATCAATAAGGGAAACTATTCTCATGATGTGATCAAAGAGACCGGAAAGATGAATGTGAACTGTCTTTCTGTTGAGGCTCCGTTTTCTGTGTTCCAGAACTTTGGTTTCCAGAGCGGTCGTAATGCTGAGAAGTTTGCAGAAGGTGTTGCAAAACGTTCTGAAAATGGTCTGGCAGTGCTGACACAGTATGTAAATGCATGCATTTCCTTGAAGGTGGAGGAATATGTAGATATGGGTTCCCATGGTATGTTCCTCTGTTCTGTGACTGAGGAGATGATCCTTGGCGAGAAAGAGACGATGACATACACTTACTATCAGAACAACGTGAAACCGAAGCCGGAAGCTCCGAAGAAAAAAGGCTGGGTATGTAAGATCTGTGGTTATGTGTATGAAGGAGAGGAATTACCGTCTGACTATATCTGCCCACTTTGCAAACATCCGGCGTCCGATTTTGAACCATTAGCATAAGGAATCCAAGGCCAGTCGAGAAATCGGCTGGTCTTTTTTGTGGAACAGTGATACAATAAAAAGACAAGCTTATAGGGGGAAGATTACTATGATCATTACACAGGCTACATTACAGGATATGGATGGCGTATTTGCCATTTTAAAGGCAAATCACGTGAGCAATGTTCCGGAAGAAGAGAAGAAGAATGGTTTCGTGACCACAAATCTGACAGAAGAGCAGATGAAGGCATTAATCGAAAAAGAGAATGGCGTAACAATCGCCAAGGATGACGATGGAAAAGTAGTTGCATTTGCGCTGGCAGCTTCCTGGGATTTCTGGGCTGAGTGGCCGCTGTTTGCATATATGATCCAGGAACTGGAGAAGTTTGAGTGTGAAGGCGTGACTCTGACAAAGGAGAATTCCTATCAGTACGGTCCGGTCTGCATCGACAAATCTGTGAGAGGAACCGGCGTATTTGAGAAGGTATTCTTTGCATCTCTTGCAAACTATGCGGGCAAGTATCCGTATATGGCAACATTTATCAATCAGATCAACCCACGCTCTTATGCAGCGCACACAAGAAAAGCGCTGATGACAGAGGCTGGCACATTCCAGTTCAATAACAATAATTATTATATGATGGTTTGTCCGACTACTCCGCCGGAGAAACGTTAAGTTAAATAATCAGATCAGCAATATAAAAACAGCGAGGATTCCGGTTTGCGGAGTTCTCGCTGTTTTGTATGGTCAAAAGCACTATGCCTGACTGTTATAGATTTCCTCTCGCTCCTCAGAGCTGATAGTTTTGTCTGCGATCAGTGCGATCATGAGGATTCCGATTACGCTGAGAGCAAGTCTTGTGAGCATGAAGCGCATACCGAGGCTGGCTGCCTCAAACGTGAGGAGCGGGATCTTCGTTGTGGACCAGGCACCGAGGAAGATCAGTACGTTGAAGATGCTGCTTCCTTTTTTCAGCATAACGGTTGCAACCGGGAATGCAGCATAGAGCGGACCTGCTGCAGCAGAACCAAGCAGGAAGGAGATCAGGATTCCTTTGAGACCGGAGCCTTTTCCGGTATACTTCATCATCGTTGCACGGTCTACCCAAACGTCAAGAAGACCGAGAAGAACGAAGATCGGCGGAATGACGGAGATCATTTCTTTAATATTTCCGGCTGTATTGGAAAATGCAGTCAGTCCGATCTCAGGCATTACAAGGCTGATCACCAGATTGACAGCAAATAAGATCAGGAAAATACGATAACGTGTGATGATCTGTTTTATATTCATATCAGTACCCCCATTGAAAACGCGGCGATGATAGAAAAGATAAACGCAGCGCAGTTTCTCATTAATGTGAGTTTCTTACCGAGAACTTTTGTCTCCATCGGGATCGTAATAATACCGACCATCATAAGGGTGGAAACGAAAGCTGTGATCTGCATATAGCCGGCTCCGTTTTCCAAAAGAGCAGCGGCCAGCGGGAAAGCAACGAATCCCGGGATCAAAGTAATGGAACCGATCATAGCAGCTGCCAGGATACCGATGAGACCGGATTCAGAACCGATCACTTTAGAGATCGTCTCCGGACTGAGTACTGCCAGAGCAAAACCGATGATGATCATAACTGTCAAAAGCTGCGGCAAAATGTTTTCAAATGATTTCCATGCTTTTTTGAGAGCCATCTTGGTCTTCTTTTTATCTTTGATAAAAGAGATCAGGAGACCGGCTCCGGCCAGTGCATACAGTACATATGTAAACATGCAAAATACCTCCTATATAAATCTGTTAATAAACAACATATATCATACTATTGAATTGGATTCTTTGCAAATGATTTCACGCCTTGTTTTATCGAGAATCTTATTATATAATAGAGGGCAGTTTGAAATTATAGAAATGAGAGGATTAATAATATGGATTATGTAATGTATATTCAGAATGGCGGAAACTTGGGACATGCGGAGTTCGACGATTACGAAAAAGCGTATGAAGCGATGAAGGTTATGACTGCACGTCACATTGGTGTTGCGACAGATATGTTAGGAAGCATGATGGATGCCAATGGTGAGGGTCCGTTCTTCTACGTACACCGTGACAGTGCATTTGTAGATTCCAGCAGCGGAGCAGGAAGTCTTTCCATCCGTATCGAGGAAGTTCACGATCCGATCCACGCATACGCAGAGTTAAACATCGAAAAAACATATATCTGTCTGACACTGATGGATCAGTTCGACACAGCTCTTGCAGCTTGTCACGCAAAGATCGGTGAGCTGGAGATGGAGCCGACAGAAGTTCTCACTCTGATCGGAAGCCTGAAAGGTATTCACGATTGTCTTGAAGCAGTGGAGATCGAGCTGGATGAAGAGACTGAGAAAGAGTATCAGAAGCTTTACAACACATTAAAATTCTATCTTGGAACAGAAGAATAATTGTTTGAAACAGGAGGCGTTTTATGTGGTTGATCTTTACTCTCATAACAACATTGTTATGGGGAACTGCAGAGCTTTTTTATAAAAAAGGCTCACACGAAGAATACAAATACGATCATTTGAGAGTTTGTGTGTTAGTCGGAGCAGTCATGGGAATTCATGCCGTATTTACACTGCTGACTGCTGACATCTCTTATGATCCGATGAACTTGGTCGCTTATGCACCGGTATCCTTATGCTACATCATCTCAATGGCATGTTCCTATTTCGGAATCCGATTCATTGAGGAATCCTTAGCAGACCCGATCGAAAACACAGCCGGAGCGATGTGCTCTATCATGTGTGCAGTTTTCCTCGGAGAACAGATCGCGCCTGCAGTATGGTGCGCCATTGCAGTAATTGTAGTGGGTATCATTGGTGTTAGTTATACAGAGCGCAGTGCGGACGTAAACAGAAGACAGAGACTTGGAAACCGATTAGCGGTTGTAGCGTTTGCGATGCCATTCTGTTATGCGATCATTGATGCTCTCGGAAGCTTCCTTGATATTTTCTTCCTGGAACTCGAGACAAGCCCGCTGGTTGGAGTAACAGCGGACAATATCGAATTAGTAGCGAATGTTTCTTATGAATTGACATTTGCAATTGTCGGTCTGATCTTATTCATTTTCATGAAATATAAGCGCGTGAACTTCGAACTTCCAAAACAGAAAGATAAAGTGATCGCTGCAGTTTGTGAAACAGCCGGACAGCTGACATATGTATACGCGATGAGCGGAAACGGAGCGATCGCAGCCCCGATCCTTTCCAGCGTGTGCGTGGTATCCCTGCTCTTATCCAGAATTTTCTTAAAAGAAAAACTGACAAAGAAACAGTACATATTCATTACTATCATTATTGTGGGTATTTTAATGCTTGCAGTTTTAGAAGGCGAATAAGAGAATAAAAAGAAATGGTCGAATGATTGAAATAATCATTCGGCCATTTTTGTTATATCGGTTTATTTTGTTCCAGGTGAGAAATGATCTCACGTTTGTAATTGAGGAATTCCTCCGTGATATTAAAGTCTTTTCGTCTTGGTTTCGGCTCACGGATGACAATCTCCTTTGTCAGTGTACCAGGTTTTCCGGTCAGGAGATAGATTCGGTCGGAGAGAAGGATTGCCTCATCAATGTCGTGAGTAATGAACAGGGTAGAGAGTTTGATCTTCTCCATCACATCCAGATACCATTCATGTACAGAACTCTTAGTCAGCATATCCAATGCAGAGAATGGCTCGTCCAGAAGCGCTACTTTTTCTGAGAACAAATAGGTGCGGAGCAAAGCTGCTCTCTGTTTCATACCGCCGGAGAGCTGGGACGGATATTTGCTCTCTGTTCCCTGTAATCCAAATTCTTCGAAATGTGCAGCTGCCTTTTTGCGGGCAATTGCTTTCGTTTCACCGCGAATGATGAGCGGAAGAGCCACATTGTCGAGGATGGTACGGTACGGAAGAAGCAAATCTTTCTGCAGCATATAGCTGATGCTTCCCGGCTTTCCTGTAATATCTGTTCCATCCAGAACTACGTTTCCTTCGTCCGGAGTACTGAGGCCTGCAATGATATTAAATAGTGTTGTTTTTCCGCCTCCGCTGACACCAAGAAGAGAGACGATTTCGCCCTCATGCAGTTCCAGCGAGATATTCTGTATGATTTTTTCTTGTTCGAAGGATTTCGAAACGTTATTGACTTGCAGAACTGCCATTAGGACCTCCTATGATTATTGTGGTAAAAATTCATTTGTAAAGCCTGTGTCCAGCGGAACTTCAGATTCTGTCAGTTTGTTTTCATTGACCCATTTGTAGAAGTTATTCCAGCGATCCGGGTCCATGTAGCCCCAGTACGGAGCGTCAGCCTGATACTGGTCCGCTAAATACTGCTGGCTGGCGAGAACCAGCTCTTTGTCCAATTCCGGAGCAGCTGCAACTAAAATATCTGCCGCCTCTTCCGGATGTTCCATAGCGAATTCGTATCCTTTGCTTACGGCAGAAAGGAATGCTTTCGCTGTATCCGGCTGTTTTTCAAGGAATGCATTGTTGGAAATGATGACCGGTGTGTAGTAATCGAAGACTGGATCGATATCCGCAAATGCGAAGTAGTCGGTTTCAAGTTTTTCTAATTCGGTTTTCACACCTGCCCATGCGTAGAAGATCCAAATGGAGTCTACGGAATTGGAGCGTAATGCGGACACTTCATCTGTCACAGTGCTCGGGATCAGTTCTAATTTCTCATAGTCACCGCCATCTGCCTCGATGATGTGCTGAATGGTAGCCAGTTCGATGCCTCCATTCCATGTGGCGTAACGGTGATCTTCCATTCCCTTCGGTCGGTCCATACCCTCACCTTTGCGGGAGATGATTCCGGACGTATTGTGCTGGATAATGGAAGCAACAGCTGTTACCGGAAGAGCAGTATCAGCCTCCAATGCCGGAGCAAGTGAATCCTGGAAGGAAACACCGAAGTCAGCTTTTCCGGAAGCAACGAGAACGACCGCACCATCTTCCGGCGGCTGAACGATCTCGACATCCAGACCGGCTTCTTCAAAGAAGCCTTTTTCCTGAGCTACATAGAGACCGGTATGATTGGTATTGGGTGTCCAGTCGAGGACAAATGTAATTTTCTCTAAATCAGTACTTGTTGCTTTAGAAGACTCATTCGCACCGCCGCAGGCAGTGGCTGTAAGAGCAACAGAAGCAGCGAGCATGGCTGCAATGATTTTTTTCTTCATAAATTATTCTCCTTTTTCCCAAGGCATGCAATTTTTCTGCATGAGATCCACACCTTTCATCAGCAGAAGGCTGATAACAGAGATCAGGAAAATGACTGCAAACATTTTGTCAAAGGCAAAGGCTTTTTTCACGCGTGTCATGTAGACTCCGAGACCTGCGAAACCGCCCAGCCATTCAGAGATCACGGCACCGACTACTGCGTAAGAAGCAGAGATCCGGAGACCGGAGAAGAACTGGGACATAGAGCCAGGAAGCTTGATATGAGTGAAAATCTGCCATCTTCCGGCACCCATGGCCCGAAGAAGATTGATCGAATCCGGGTCAACGGAGCGGAATCCATTTAAAAGGCCGATGGTGATCGGGAAAAATGTCGTGATGATGATCAAGATTACTTTTGGAGTCATTTCATATCCAAACCACAGGACAAGAAGCGGCGCGATCGCTACAGTCGGGATTGTCTGGGTCAGGACGATCAGTGGATAACATGCTTTATAAAGCGGTTCGAACTGGTCCATGATCACGGCGATGATGAAACCGAGAAGGATGCCAAGGGCGAGACCTAAAAAGGCTTCCGCCAGAGTGACACCTGCATGTTCCATCAGGGCAGGGAATTCGGAAATAAATGCCTGAAGCACCTGGATCGGAGAAGGGAGCATAAAGCTTTCCACGAATCCCAGAGAACAGATTGTCTGCCATACGATCAGAACCAGTGCGATCGCAGAACATGACCAGATATTATTCGTGATATTTGGAAACTTTTTCATCGATGGTTAATACGTCTCCTTCCGGACGATAGTTGATCTTCACATAAGTGGAAATCGACTTTGCACCGGCTTTTGCAGCGACGATCTGGCATTCTTTTACGACTGCCATCAGTTCGTCAAAATCGCCCTCGATCGAAGTTTCGAGCGGACCTACAAAATAGTTAAGACCGGTGGATTGGATGTAAGCGAGGACCGCGTCCACAATGCGGATCACTTCCTCGTCACTGGTTACTTTTGGAACAACCTGAATTCCTACACTTGCATTCATTTGATGCGCCTCCTTTAAATTGATTGATGAATCTGGGAGAGCGTGCGGATGATTTTTCTTTAAGATGGGAGATATCGCAAGGATAACCGGTGTTTCGGCAAATAAAAAACACTCCGGGATCCGAGGATACCAGAGTGTTGAAAGTTCCAATCTCAGTTTGAAATCATATCTTCCTACGCTGGCATTATCCAGATCAGGTTCAAGGATTCGAGAGAACGTCTCCCGTCTCAGCCGGCCGATTTACCAGCACTCCGTTTCAGTTGTACCTTAACTATACTATGTGGAAAAAGGATTGTCAATCTTGGATTTTTGTGGATTTCATATCTTAAAAAAGAATGAAAAATGACGTGGAAGTCTTGTCAAGAGGAGGAACTTTCCATATATTTAAAGTAGAGAGGCATGATTGATGTCCGGCAAAATTGTTTGGACGTTTGAGTAAAGAGGAGGCTGAGATCATGTACGACATGTTTGATTATTTAGAGTGGAGAGGGGATCTGACTTTCAAAAAGATTGGACCAAATCCTGTGGATATGCTGATCTTTTCCACACTTTCTTATATTAATTATGATGGGATTGTTCCCAAAACTCCGAATCTAAGAGTTCCTTTGCACGAGGCAGCGGATCAATTTTTGGCGCTGACGGACAAAGAGAAAAAGGTTCGCGTGAAAAAAGATATAGAGCTGCTGGAGGCTGCAGCAAATACAGAGCGGTTTAGAAATGTTGAGTTGTCTTTTTACCGAAACATTTTTGATCCGGAGGAGGAAAAGCAGTTCGCAGCCATCACATATTTTATCGGTGATGGGACAGCGATTCTGACTTTCCGAGGTACGGACCGAACTCTGGTTGGATGGAAAGAAGACTTTAACATGACCTTCCAGGATACGATCCCGGCTCAGAGGGAGGCGCTGAAATACTTGGAAGAGTATGCACTCAATCGCCTGGAACCAATCCGTATGACCGGACACTCAAAAGGTGGAAATATTGCAGTTTTTGCAGCTGCAAAGGCAGAAGATGAGATCCAGAAGAGAATTGTTGAGATCCACAATCAGGACGGTCCGGGATTTCCTCAGGAAATGATGAGTGATGTAGGATATTTGACAATTGTACCGAAAATTTATTCCTATGTGCCGGAATCATCGATCGTCGGTATTTTGCTGGAGCACATGGAGCCGCATACCATCATTAAGAGTACGAAGATTGGACCTCTGCAGCATGATCCGTATTCTTGGGAAGTGCTGCGAGATGATTTTATACACAAGGAACATATGTCAGGTGGAACAAAGGTTGTGGATCAGGCGACAACTGCGTGGCTGACTGCCATGACACCGGAGGAGAGAAGCAATCTGGCAGATGTGTTCTTTGACCTTGTTACATCCGGAGGTGCGATTCGGACGGAAGAACTGGTACATCCAAAGCAGATCGTAAACTATGTGAAATCATTGGTAAAAGATGAGGAGAAACGTACAACGATCATCAGCAGTCTTTCCGGTCTTGTACAAGCATTCATTGATACACAGCGAAATGATGAATAATACACGGAAATGATTGTAAAATTGTGGGTTTTAAGATAAAATAGAAAAAGAGTTATTGAACGATTATAGTAATTGTTAGATACAAGTTGTATTGGAACGAAAGGGGAAAACACGTATGAAATCTAAAGTTTATTTTTCCAAAACTATTACACCGGAGAAAGTTCTTGAACTGTACAAATTAGTTGAAAAACCGTTACCGGGTAAAGTAGCGATCAAAGTACATTCCGGTGAGCCGGGCAACCAGAACTTCTTAAAACCGAACTTCTGGAAACCGGTTATCGACCATGTAAACGGTGTTGTTACAGAGTGTAACACTGCTTACGACGGTAAGAGAAACACAACAGAGAAACATATCGCAACAATCGCAGCTCACGGTTGGAGCCGTCACTTCAACTTCGATCTTCTCGATGCAGAAGGTCCGGATATCGAATTAGAGATCCCGAACGGCAAAGTGATCAAGAAAAACTACATCGGTAAGAACACAGCAAAATATGAGTCCATGGTAGTTCTTTCCCACTTCAAGGGCCATCCGATGGGCGGTTACGGCGGAGCTCTTAAACAGTTATCCATCGGTGTTGCTTCTTCCTTTGGTAAAGCATATATCCACGGCGCAGGTGAGCCGGAGAAAATCTGGACAGCAGACCACGACTCCTTCTTAGAGTCCATGGCTGATGCTGCAGGTTCCATCATCGATTACTTCAAGGGCAACCTCATCTACGTAAACGTTATGAAGAACATGTCCGTTGACTGTGACTGCTGTGCAAAAGCAGAAGATCCGTGCATCAACGATATCGGTATCTTAGTATCTCTTGACCCGATCGCGATTGATCAGGCTTGTATTGACCTTGTAAACGCTTGCGATGATCCGGGTAAAGATCATCTCTTAGAGAGAATCAACTCCAGAAATGGTGTACATACAATCGAAGCAGCAGCAGAACTTGGCTACGGTTCCAGAGAGTATGAGCTTATTGAAGTAGAGTAATCCGAGCATATAAAGGGAAAAAGGAGAATCTTTATCATGGATCGTTTAGAACAGAAAATTTTAAGCATCATCGATGAGCATGCAGAAGAATTAAAGGAAATCGCTACAAAGATTTATTACAATGCTGAGCGTGGTTTCCAGGAGTATGAGACAGCGAAGGCAGCAGCAGAGTTCCTTCGTAAATATGGTATGGAGCCGAGAGAGGGTCTTGCTCTCACAGGCGTAAAAGCAAACATCAACGAGTCTGAGGGTCCGAGCGTAGCTCTCATTGGTGAGTTAGACGGTATTGGATGCCCGGCTCATCCGGATTCCGTAAAAGCAACAGGTATTTCCCACGCATGCGGTCACGAAGCACAGATGATCGCGATCATGGGCGCAGCACTTGCACTCAATGATCCGGAAGTTAAGGCAGCACTTGGCGGTAAAGCGATCTTCTTCGGTGTTCCGGCTGAGGAGAACCTTTCTGCAGATATCAAAGAAGATCTTGCAAAAGACGGTATCGTATTCAACGGTGGTAAGAGCGAACTGATCCGCCGCGGCGAGTTTGATGATGTTGATATTTCCATCACATCCCACGTACATATGGTAGGCGGCTGCACAAGCGACCTGCTTTTAGGTAACGTAGCAAGTACAGGTTTCGTTTCCAAATCTGTTCATATGAAGGGTAAGGCAGCTCATGCAGCTGCAGCTCCGCACAATGGTGTAAACGCCCTCAACGCTGCAACTCTTGGTTTCAGCGCAATGGCAATGATCCGTGAGACATTCCAGGAGAAGGATGCGGTTCGTGTTCACGGTCAGATCCGTGACGACGGTTTCCCGTGCCAGACAATTCCGGATCATGTACATGTAGACCTCATGGTTCGTGCAAAAACTCTCGATGCGATCAATGCAACATCTGCAAAAGTTGACCGTGCATACGAAGGTGCAGCTCATGCGATCGGTGCTGAGTGTGAGATCGTTACATCTCAGGGATATCTTCCGGTTATCCAGCGTAATGCAGAGAAGTCTCTCATCGATGCAGCTGATGTGATCAAAGAGCAGAATCCGGAGACAACAATCGAGCATATCACAGACGATATGATCAACTTCGCATCCACAGATGCAGGTGATCTGACACACATCATGCCTGTTATCAACTTCACATTTGGTGGTTCTGAAGGTGCGCTTCACAGCAAAGATTACAGAATTACTGATAACAACAAACTTTACATCATGTCTGCGAAGATGATGGCTCTTACAGCTTACCAGCTTCTGAAAGATGGCGCTGCTGAGGCAAAGAAAGTAATCGACGAATTCGAGCCGGTTATGACAAAAGAAGAGTACATGGCTTACGCACAGGCTCTGCACTAATTTTAAGAGTATTAAGGGGAATCGGAAGATTCCCCTTTTT
>JAZRLX010000043.1:0-1642 GCA_045647085.1 Pilosibacter sp. | reverse complement strand
TCCAGACTTGCCCAGAAATCCATCGCTAACGTACGAAGCTGCACTTCTACGCGCATCTTTGTCTTTCCGTTACTAAACTGGATCGGCACCTGAATGATCATATGGTAACTGCGGTAACCATTGGTTTTCGGACTGCGGATATAATCCTTGACCATGAGAACATCCACATCATCCTGTCTTGCCAGCATATTGGCAACTGTATAAATATCATCTACGAATGAGCAAATAACGCGGATACCTGCAACGTCATCCAGATTGTCCTTAAGTGACTGAACATTAACCGGAAAACCTCTGCGCTGTAACTTTTCAGTAATACTGGACGGTTTTTTTACTCGAGACTTGATCATCTGAATCGGGTTTCTCTGATGGCGAACTGCAAGCTCATCGTTCAACACTTCCAGTTTTGTCTTCGTCTCCCTGATCGCACAGGTATACATCATCATTAATTCGCGAAACTGCTTCGCTTCTGCTATAAAACTATCCGGAATCTCAATAACTCCAGGGGCATTTACGGCGGACTGTACCAACTCGCCATTTGGGTTCATGTTGATATTCATTTGTACACCTCTTGTTCTGCTTATATTCATTTTATTATACCGTTTATTTTCAGATTTTACAATGAAATAATCCTTAATTTTATATTAAATGCAAGCTTTACAAGCAAATCAAAGAGTGCTATGATAACTCATGGAAGGAGACTTCTGATCATATTTCACATCGTACATATGAATTCCATGGAGGGAAAACAATATGAAAACTTTAGGTTACTATAATGGTAAATTTGGACCGTTAGAGGAAATGACTGTACCGATGAACGACCGTGTATGTTACTTCGGCGACGGTGTTTACGAGGCAACTCTTGCTAAGAATGGTAAGATTTTCGCTCTCAAAGAGCATTTAGATCGTTTTTATAATAGTGCAGGACTTTTAAAGATTGATATTCCTTATACAAAAGAGGAAATTTCTGAAATCCTTTATGACTGTCTTGCAAAGATGGATGACAATGAGATCTTTATCTACTGGCAGATGACACGTGGTACTGCTCCGCGTCAGCATCAGTTCCCGGCTGCAGGAACAACACCGAACCTTTGGATCTTCATGAAACCGGGCAAACACGGTGATCCGGATAAACGTCTGAAACTGACTGATATGGAAGACACACGTTTCCTTCACTGCAATATCAAAACTCTGAACCTGCTCCCAAACGTTATGGCAGCTGAAAAGGCTGAGGCTCTCGGTTACCATGAATGCGTATTCCACCGTGGCGATGTTGTTACAGAGTGTGCTCACAGCAACGTACATATCATTAAAGACGGCGTGTTCAAATCCCACCCAACAGATCATTATATCTTACCGGGTATTACAAGAGCGCACCTCATTCAGATCTGTAAAGAGATCGGTATCCCGGTTGATGAGACACCGTTTACTATGCAGGAACTGATGGATGCAGACGAAGTTATCGTATCCAGTGCAACAAAACTTTGCGCGATCGCATGCGAGATGAACGGTACTCCGATCGGTGGTAAGACTCCGGAGCTGGCTCTGAAGCTTCAGAAGGCTTATATGGAGAAATACGAGAACGATACTAAATAAATTGGATATCTAGTTTAGTCAACTTGGTAATAAAGAGTCCCAGGGTGAC
>JAZRLX010000042.1:0-1970 GCA_045647085.1 Pilosibacter sp. | reverse complement strand
GCATTCGCCTCTTTTTCAATCTCTTCGAAGGAAAGTCCCTGTTCGCAAAGATCACGGATATGAAGTGCGATATTTAATTCACCGCTGGAAGCAGACTCAGAATTGATCACACAAATATTCTTATGACCATACTCTTCCTCATATAAAGATTTCGCCAAAACTGCACTGTTATAGCTTCCGCTCAGCGGACCGGATAATGTAACGACAAATATATTCTCTGCATCGCAATGGTATGCTTCTTTGAACATCTCCGGAGACGGACAGGCTGTCTTCGGATAATCCTCGCTCTCTTTTACCAGGCGGATAAACTCTTTCTGGTTGAATGTTTCATCGTCAATAATGGTTTTATCTTCTATCATCAGGGTCAGCGGGATCATCTGAAAATGCGGATCCTGTTTTAATTCTTTTGTCAGATCGAGACAGCTGTCACCGATAATTTTGTAGGTCATACTTCTACCTCCGGAAAATCTTGTTTGTATTGCACGTATTGTTAACAACTATACAAAGTTATCAATACTACTTATTATAGTCACAACAACTTTAACCGTCAATCATTTTCAATGGAACAAAAAGAGCCTCTTGTCACTTCAAGAAGCCCTTGTTCAATCAAACAAATATATAGGATAAAAATTCCACAGCACAGATCACAGCATATACAGCAAATCCCGGATTGCAATATACGAAAATCTTATGATCCGAAGGTGGACCATTGTGGTACGTCAATTGTAAATACCAGTATTTTCCATAGTGTATCAAAATGATCACTGCGCAAACAACCATGAAAACGATTGTCAGCAACATTCCGACCAGATACAGCATAGAAAGAATCTCGCCGCCGACTCCTGAAGCCATCGTTTCTCCTAACGCGACCAGTGAACTAAACGAATTCACAGTGATATGGAGCAGGATCGTGTATCGGATACTGTTTGTTTTTACTGCCACGTATCCAAAGATCAGACCGATCGCTGTCGCATATAGGAACTGGGAAATATTTCCATGCATCAGTCCAAACATCACAGCGGTATAAATCACTGCTGTCCGGTCCCCAAACAATCTGGCTCTCTTAAGCAGAAATCCACGGAACATCACCTCTTCCATGATCGGACCAACAATACATGCATAGATCAACATCGATGGTGTAAAATCCATGGCCATTTCCACCACCGGGTTCATTTCCATCGGATCTTTTCCCGTAAACTGGGCAATATAACCATTTATGAAAATTCCCGCGAAATTCAACAGATATCCTACACCAAGGCTGGCTACTGCACAGATCACAAAATCTTCTCCGGACAGTTTCCTGAGCGGTGACCGATCTTTTGGAAGCAGACACAGGATCAGATACGCAGGAATATGGGCAATTCCCATAACCAAAACGTACTGTACCAGAACATCTGTCCATGGCGATTGGAAAAGCCAGGAAAGCCGGCGAAATCCGCCGGCCTCCTGACTGGTTATAAACTTGTAAACGCTTTCATAAATCATACCACCCAGGTAGCTGAATCCCATCAATATACTTGCGGACAATCCCAGAATGGTAAACGTGATGATCACCTTACGTCTGCTAAGTTCCATTATTGTTTCCTTTGTTTCTATTTTTCACCTGTCATAAGCATCATGATCTCTCCGCTTCTGGCGATGAACTTTGTCATACGCTCCGGAGTCAGACTTCCGTGTGCCAGTTTCGCAAGATCATAAAGCTGTTCACAAATGGATGCTGTATGTTCCCCATCTTTATGAGCCAGAACATATTTCACAAGGCTGTTATTGGCATTGAGAACCAGTGTCTCAGAAACCGGGAACATATCTGTTCCCATGCCCATACCCTGTGCACTGTACATCTTCATCATTTCCTGAATACGTCTGCTCTCCTCGGAAACTGTGATCATAGAAGCGAGACCGACATTTTTCAGATTCTCAACCTTTACTTCCAGCTGCTCCATTCCCAATGCAGCTTTAAAGATCTCACT
>JAZRLX010000041.1:0-3646 GCA_045647085.1 Pilosibacter sp. | reverse complement strand
GCCCTTGCATGTGACCAGATCCTCCGTACGGCTCTTGTATTCGCAAGATATCAGAGTGGTAAGTGGAAAACGATCAAACTGAAAACGGAAAATTAAAACAATGCATGAATTAGGGGTATTGAATCAGGTGGTCCGGACAGTCAGCCGGGTCGCCGATCAGAATCATATAAATAAAATTAAGCACATTACGCTGGATGTTGGAATTGATTCAACATTTGTACCGGTATTTTTAACGAAATTATATCCGGTCGCGATTGATCGTATGGAACTTCTAAAAGGTTCAGAACTTAAGATCAATATGGTACCGGGAACTGGATTACAGATTAAAGATATCGGATATTAAAAAGTCTTTTTGTTGAGGAACGTAGTACTATGAACGAAGTGAAAAAACAGGCAAGTAACATTGATATAGAGGGCAATGTACTATATTTAGACGAGGAGAGACTTGCGCGTAAAGAAGTGGGATTTCCTCCGTATAAAAATAAACCAAATGGTTTGGGAATCTATAATTTTATATTAGAGCATTTCCTATATATGAGAAAGAGCCTGTGGCCGTGGGCATTGCGTTTGTATCATTTCTTCATTCGTTTTTCCATATGGATGAAAAAAGGCGGAATCAAAGCGTGGATCTTCAAAAAGGGGATCATGCTTGCGCCTGATATGGAGGCACATACTTCAACCATCGTAATGCCGTTAAATGTAGATATTACAGACAAGAGTGAGAAAGTGGTAGTCCCGCTGGATATGATCAAGGAGTCATTGAAACACGCATCTTATATTGCCGGTATGGATACTTGTCTTTGCAGAGATGCAAACGGATGCGATGATTACCCGCATGATGTTGCCTGTCTGTTCTTAGGAGAAGGAGGAAAAACAGTCGTAAAGCATGAGTTGGGAAGACAGTTTACATACGAAGAAGCATGTGAACGTGTAGATCAGGCTGCTGCTCACGGATTAATGGGACAGGCAGTGTGGATCGAAGTGGAGCAGATGCTTTGGGGAATCCGCAATGATGAAATGGACAAATTCCTTGAGATCTGTTTTTGCTGCCCATGCTGCTGTATTGCCATGAGACTGGCAAGAAATGCGACAGAACGCGAACGACATCGTTTCCATCCGGCCGGCTGGACAGCTGTCCCGGATCAGACAAAGTGTGTCGGCTGTAAGCAGTGCGTATCCGGACCAAACGGTTGCCCGGTGGAAGCGATCAGCTTCAATGCAGAGGGTAAAGTTGAGATCAATCAGGAAATCTGCGTAGGATGCGGAATCTGTAAGAGCAGATGTAATCTTGATGTGATCAAGATCAAACAGACGATGCCAATGCGTGCGGATCTTCATGATTATTTCGAAAAAGATTATAATCTGGACATCAAGATCTGGGATAATCATTAATATTCGCTGGTTGGAGGTATGATATAATATGGACGAGATTAAAATTCTTGAATTAAAACGCAGTGTGTTTGCTGATAATGATCAAGAAGCCCAGAATCTGAGAGATCAGTTAAAGGCTGAAAAGACATGTTTGATCAATATCATGTCTTCTCCGGGAGCCGGTAAAACTTCAACGTTACTACAGCTTGCAAAAGAGTTAAACGGAAAGGTTCGTTGGGCTGTTTTGGAAGCAGATATTGATTCGGCGGTAGATACTGAGAAGATGGTTCAGGCTGGAGTGCAGTCAATTCAGATCCATACAGGAGGCATGTGTCATCTGGATGCAGATATGGCAAGACAAGGATTACTGGAACTGGGAACCGCAGATATGGACCTGGTATTTCTTGAAAATATCGGAAATCTGGTTTGTCCGGCATCTTTTGACACCGGTGCTGTCAAAAATATGACGATTTTATCTGTCCCGGAAGGAGATGACAAACCATTAAAGTATCCGCGCATGTACGAGAAGTGTCAGCTTCTTGTGATCAATAAGATTGATGTCCTTGAATATTTTGATTTTGATAAAGATAAAGTCATCGAATATGCAAGGATGAGAAATCCGGAAATCGAGATTCTTTTTGTTTCTGCCAAGACCGGAGAGGGTATTCCGGAGCTTGCAGAGTGGATCCTGAAGCATGTAAATGATTGGAATTGCGATAATTAAGCATAATTTTGACCGTAAGAGAGTTTTTCTATTGACTCTTTTGCGGTCTTTTTATATACTGATCCAGGTGTCAAGAAAAAATGCTTGACGTAAAGTAAAAATGCTTGACAAATGGTTTTTGTTGTAGTATGATGCTACAGGTGACATGATATGGAAAAAATTGTGGAACAGGGTTTGCTGTATGATTTCTATGGTGAACTGCTGACAGAGCATCAGAGAAATATTTATGAGGGCGTCGTGTTCAACGATATGTCTCTCAGTGAGATAGCCGAAGAACAAGGGATCAGCCGTCAGGGTGTTCATGATCTTGTAAAGAGATGTAACAAAACATTGGCCGGCTATGAAGAAAAACTGAAGCTTGTTCAGAAATTTAACCAGACTAAACAGATGGTTGAAGAGATCAAAGAACTGGCTGGAGCTTACAAACGTACCGGAGATAAAAGCCTGATCGATCAGATCGAGGCATTATCCGAGGAGATAGGAAGACTCTAACCAATAAGGAGACGCTACATGGCATTTGAAAGCTTAGCTGATAAACTGCAGAACGTCTTTAAGAATTTAAAAGGCAAAGGCCGACTTTCTGAAGCGGATGTAAAAGCTGCACTGAAAGAAGTTAAGATGGCCCTTCTGGAAGCCGATGTAAGTTTCAAAGTCGTAAAGCAGTTTGTAAACTCTGTACAGGAGCGTGCGGTAGGACAGGATGTTCTTACAAGCTTAACTCCGGGACAGATGGTTATAAAAATTGTAAATGAGGAACTTGTAAAACTTATGGGTTCCGAGACCACAGAGATTGCCTTAAAACCGCAGAATGAGATCACAGTCGTAATGATGATCGGTCTTCAGGGTGCAGGTAAGACAACAACAACTGCAAAGCTTGCAGGTAAGTTTAAGGCAAAAGGCAGAAAGCCGCTTCTTGTGGCCTGCGACGTTTATCGACCGGCTGCGATCAAGCAGTTACAGGTAAACGGTGAGAAAGTCGGAGTTCCGGTTTTCTCTATGGGTGACAACCAGTCCCCGGTAAATATTGCAAAAGCAGCCATCGAACATGCAAAAAAAGAAGGCTGTAATCTGGTATTCTTAGATACTGCAGGTCGACTCCAGATTGATGAATCCATGATGGACGAACTTGTAAATATCAAAGAAGCCGTTGATGTACATCAGTCAATCCTTGTGGTTGATGCGATGACAGGTCAGGACGCTGTAAATGTGGCCGGAACTTTCAATGAAAAGATCGGTGTAGACGGCGTGATCCTTACCAAGTTAGACGGTGACACCAGAGGTGGTGCGGCTCTTTCAATCCGCTCCGTAACAGGAAGACCGATCCTCTATGTCGGTATGGGTGAGAAACTTTCCGATCTGGAACAGTTCTATCCGGACCGAATGGCTTCCCGAATTCTTGGAATGGGTGATATTCTCTCCCTGATCGAGAAGGCAGAGTTAGAGGTAGACGAAGCAAAGGCGAAGGAGATGACCCAGAAGCTTCGTAAAGCGGAGTTCGATTTCAATGATTTCCTTGAGCAGACCAACCAGATCAAGAAGATGGGCGGTATG
>JAZRLX010000040.1:0-1788 GCA_045647085.1 Pilosibacter sp. | reverse complement strand
TTCCATGGTCATTGCAATGATCTTTATCTTTGCACTGCTCATTAGCTTACGTGTGATGTCCGTGCAGATCGAGCCGAACCTTGTGTGGTACTTATTCTGTGGATTCTGTCTGGCACTGAGCATCATCGCTCCGGGCATGAGTTTCTCCACACTGTTAATGCCGCTGGGATTATACGAACCGTTCGTGGCAGGTATCGGTCACCTGGATATGTCCGTATGCATTCCGGGCGGAATCGGAGCACTGGCAACTGTGATCCTGTTCTCCAGAGCAGTCAACTCCCTGTTCGACCATCACTACTCCGTGGCATTCCATGCGATCATCGGCGTAGTAATCGCAGCAACCATTATGATCATCCCGTTTGGTGGTTTTACAGCTTCCGTGACAAGCGCGATCATAAATGTGATCTGTATCGTGGCAGGTATCGCTGCAGCGCTGGCTTTGGACAATTTTAATCAGAAATTTGATGTGGAATAAAATCAGATAAACAAAAAATCCGCTTAGCTGAAAATAGCCTTGCGGATTTTTTATTTACGTGTTCGCATCAATCACCTTCTGGATACGCTCTTTTACCATCGCAGCCAGTTCCGGTGTTTTTAACGGTTTGTATTCCTCATACGGGATCGGCTCTAAGAAGTGGAGCTGTACATCCATCGGTTCGGTGCCGTTCTTATCGAGAACATGGTAGCTGTCAATGAAAACAAACGGAACGATCGGACATTTTGCCTTCTGGGCACTCTTAAAGCTGCCTGCGTGGAACTCCCCCATAACGTTGCCATTTTTGCTTCGAGTTCCTTCCGGGAAAATGATAAAGTTTCTCTTCTGCTCAGAAACAGACTTGGCAGTATTCAGGATTACTTCCATGGACTGACGGACATCTTCACGGTCCATTGCATAAGAATCAGTAATAGCGACAATCTGTTTTACAAACGGAATGTCTTTCAGTTCTTTTTTGAAAACTGCGGACACCGGTCTGTCGATCGCTGCAAGCAATGCAACTGCATCGAACATACCCTGGTGGTTACCGTAAAGCATGAAACCGTCTTCATCCGGGAACAGCTCGGTTCCTGTCACTTTCAGATTGATATTTCCGGATTTCACTGCAAGTGTCATAATATAGCGGATGTGATCTGCCATCTCCTGACGGGAATATTTATCCGGATTTTTGGCATATTTGCAAAGCTTGATCCATGCAGCCGGGATACGCGGGATATTTTTTAAACACATGTATACAATTCTATTCATAAATTTTTCCTCTTTTGGTTTTAATACCTTATAGTTTACCATACCATGTAATCTAGTTCAAGTCTCCAAAAGCGAGTTTGCATAAATGATGGTCTTATGTTACAATGATTGATGTCTGGGGAAACAGGTGTGAAACCTGTGCGAGCCCGTCGCCGTGAGGTACATGAGCAGAAATGTTTAAAAAGATTGTTCTGACCCGGAGCCACATCCGGGGACACGTCATTGGAGAAATCTGAGAAGGCGGAACAAGAAGTACCGAGCCGGAATATCCGGACAAAAATCTTCCGATGCATACCGCGAGTGCCGGTCTTTTGGAAGGAAAGAAACTGCCGGATGGCAGAAAATAGAATAAGGAGACAAAGAAGATGAAAATGAAACGTATGAAAAAAGCGTTATCATGCATCCTTTGTATGGTGCTGATTGTGGCTGTGGCACTTGTTACAACCGGTTGCAGCGGTAATGCGGGCAATTCCAAGGAAACACCAACGACAGCAATGGAAACAGTGGCTGCTTCAGTGGAGCAGGAAGACGTATCGATTCTGGGC
>JAZRLX010000039.1:0-3333 GCA_045647085.1 Pilosibacter sp. | reverse complement strand
CCGATTCGGGCAAAGTCTTCTGCAGAGTGCAGTTCTTTGACAACGGTTGTGCGGAATTCATAGGGAACGGTTCCCTGTTTTAAAAACTCGACACTTTCCATAATGGACCCTATATTTGCGGACGGTATTCCGATCACATCGGGATACCGCTCTTTGCATGTCTTGATATCCATAGCAACATAATCAATGAGTCCCTCTTCACAGAGAGATTTCAAAACACCCGGACGGGAACCATTGGTATCCAGTTTGATCTGATAGCCTAATTCACGCACACGCAGGATAAAGTCTCGAAGATCCGGCTGTAATGTTGGTTCTCCTCCGGTAATGGCTGCGCCCTCCAGAATTCCTTTTCTCTTTGCAAGGAATTTGAGTACTTCTTCGTCTGTATAAAGAACTTCTGCATCATTTCCCAACAGATCACTGTTATGACAAAACGGGCAGCGGAAATTGCAGCCGCCGGTAAAGATCGTTGCAGCTACATGTCCCGGGAAATCGAGAAGTGTTGTTTTTTGTAAACCGCAGATTTTCATAAGAACATCCTCTGTATTTGATAGATTTCATATTACAAATGACATTATATCATAAAATACGCCGGGGTGGCATAGCGAATATGAGAAAAGAAAAACTTGCACGATATGGGGATAACGGGTAAACTATTCTATAATGAAGAAGTGATCAGAAGTAAAAGGACGATAGAAGGAGAAGCAATATGGCTCGAATGACACAAGAAGAACGTTTTATGCGCGAAGCGATCCGTCTTGCAAAGAAGGCGGCTGCATTAAAAGAAGTTCCGATCGGCTGCGTCATTGTTCATGATGGAAAAATTATTGGTCGTGGCTACAACCGCCGCATAATCGATAAAAATGTACTTGCTCATGCAGAGATCGCGGCGATCCGAAAGGCTTGTCGTGTGCTTGGAGACTGGCGCTTAGAAGAGTGTACGATGTATGTGACACTGGAACCGTGTCCGATGTGTGCGGGTGCGATCGTGCAGGCCAGAGTCCCGAAAGTAGTGATCGCCTGTATGAATCCAAAGGCCGGCTGTGCAGGCTCTGTCTTGGATATGTTCCATGAAGATGGTTTTAACCATCAGGTAGAAACAGAAGTCGGACTGATGGGAGAAGTATGTTCTCAGATGTTAAAGGATTTCTTTAAGGAACTGAGAGAAGAAGGCAAGCGCAAGAAAAAGGAGGCCAAAGACCGTGAAGCAGGTAGACACGAAGAAACTGGTGCTGGCATGTCTGGTGATCATGATCCTCATGATCCTGTACACGAAAGTGGATATGGGGATAAAACAGAGTAAGCATGAAGCTGAAATGGCAGCAGCCGTGGAAGAGACAGAACGCCCGAATTCACTTTTGACTTCCGGTCAACTGCTCGGTTTTACGGAAGATGCTGAGACAAATATTGAAGACGAAGCGGATGCTGCAGAGTCTGCGGAAGAAAATGAAGAACATATCCTCGGTCCGGCAGAGAAGATGGACTTAAAGAAAGCAAGAAAAGAATCCTATGGATTGGTAACTGAACTGGATTTTGTCAGCGCTGAACGGATTTCACTTCATGGAAGTTTTGGTTACATGGCAGTGGCATTAAATGCGGAGGAAGATGGAAGTATCTTTGCGACAATTGAAAATGCAGTCACTCTGGAAGAACTGGGCGGAATCAAGATGGGCGGAGCAGCTTACACAGACATTCTTGGTGGTGAAGGCTGCGCGTTGATCATTCCGGGAATTCACAATGAAGAGATCGCCAGAAGACGCAGGTTCTTATATATAGAAGAAACCAATGAGCTCACAGGAGGAATCGTAGCCCCTGACTGGATGATGAAGAAGGTGGCAAATAATGATTATTCGGATGCGGTTACGGAAGAGCCTCTTGTTGAAGAATTGAAACAGATGCTGAGTCAGGAGGGCAAATTGCTCTATGGTCCGGTCGTGATTCCGGAGTACAACAGTAATATGTACGGTTTTTTGGCAGAAAGCGGAGAACTGCTGGAGGATGTCTGGTACGGAATCTGGAACAGAGACTTGGGAACATTGGAAAAGGTTCCGCTGTTTCATTAAAATTCCGTAAAAATTCCTTGGCAAATCTAAGGCAAAATGCTTGAGAAATCAAGAATGCTTGACAAAACCAAGGTTTCCATGTATACTAAGCGAGTCCGTACAGCCGGGGAGTTAGCGGTGCCCTGTACCTGCAATCCGCTATAGCAGGGGTGATGTTTTGCCTAGGGTACTTCCTTGTGGAGCTGCCCCTGGTAAGTGACGTTGACGCTTTGGTCTTACGCAACGGGAACCTCTGAACCGTGTCAGGGCAGGAATGCAGCAGCACTAAGGAGATCCTCTCGTGTGCCGTGAGGGTGCCGGGGCTGAGTTGGCTGCCAGGGTAACGTCTGTGAGGAGTATTCGAAGCAAGGCGTACGGACTTTTAAAATGAATAAAGATTATTACAAAGGGGTGCAGTAATGAAACGAAGACTTTTATGTTTACTGTTGCTCCTTTTTGCATTGTTTGCGGTTATTATCATTGTGCCCCGAGCACTCGACGGAACGCTTCCGACCAAGCCGGGGCCGGGATCTGACATAACTGAGACGATCATTCCACAGACGGAGACCATGGAAAACATCGTCTATCCGTATGAGACCGTTCCGACAGAGGGTGAGTCGGAGACTCCTACGGAGAGCGTCCCGCAGATTGTTCCCGGACCGTCTGACGATCCGGGTGAGCCGATAGATCGTGTGAAAGTGGAAACGGAGCTGATCTTTGCGTCTGACATGCACTATATGTCACCGAATCTTACCGATTACGGAAAGGCATTTAATGAGCTGATCGATAATGGTGACGGAAAAGTAGTTCGTTACATGTTGGAAATCTGGGCAGCTTTTGCGGAAGAGGTGATTGCTGCGCGTCCGGATGCGCTAGTCTTAAGTGGAGATCTGACGATCAACGGAGAGAGACTGAATCATCAGGAGTTTGCGTTCCGTCTGGCACAGATCGAGGCTGCCGGGATTCCGGTGCTCGTGATACCGGGAAACCACGATATTAACAATCCATATGCGACACAATACTTTGGAAATGCTCAGAGTTTTATTGAGACCGTAACTCCGGAAGAGTTCCGTTCCATATATGCGGACTATGGTTACAATGAAGCAGTCAGCCATGCGCCGGATTCTCTGAGCTATCTCTATATGTTAAATGAAACAACATGGATGCTGATGTTGGACAGCTGTATTTATAATCCGAGGAATGAAGTTGATGGTGAGATAAAAGAAGGCACAATGCTCTGGATCGAACAATGCTTAAAGGAGGCTTATGCTCAGGGTATTACCGTGATCCC
>JAZRLX010000038.1:0-9485 GCA_045647085.1 Pilosibacter sp. | reverse complement strand
CGGAGAGTCCATCACATTCCTCGATACGCCGGGTCATGAAGCATTCACGGCTATGCGTCTCCGAGGCGCGCAGGCGACAGACGTGGCTATCCTTGTTGTAGCTGCCGATGACGGCGTCATGCCGCAGACAATCGAGGCGATCAACCATGCAAAAGCTGCAGAGGTTGAGATCGTAGTTGCTGTTAACAAGATCGATAAGCCGAGTGCAAACATCGAGCGTGTAAAACAGGAACTTTCCGAGCATGGCTTAATTCCGGAGGATTGGGGCGGAAGCACAGTATTCTGTCCGGTATCCGCTAAGACAAGAGAAGGTATTACAGATCTTCTTGATATGATCCTTTTAACTGCAGAAGTAAAAGAGTTAAAGGCAAACCCGAACCGTAAGGCAAGAGGTATCGTTATCGAGGCACAGCTCGACAAGGGCCGTGGTCCGGTAGCAACTGTACTCGTACAGAAGGGTACATTAAAAGTTGGTGACTCTATCGCAGCAGGTTCCTGTTACGGTAAAGTACGTGCGATGATGGATGACAAGGGCAACCGCGTAAAAGAAGCCGGTCCGTCCACTCCGGTTGAGATCCTTGGTCTGAACGACGTTCCGAACGCAGGTGAGATCTTCGTTCACCACAAGAACGAGAAGGATGCAAGAGCATTCGCTGAGACATTCATCGCAGAAGGCAAGAACAAACTTCTTGAAGATACAAAAGCAAAATTATCCCTTGACGATCTGTTCTCCCAGATTAAGGCCGGCAATGTAAAAGAGCTTCCGCTTATCATCAAGGCAGACGTACAGGGTTCCGTAGAGGCAGTAAAACAGAGCCTCGTGAAACTCTCCAACGAGGAAGTTATGGTCAAGGTAATCCACGGCGGTGTTGGTACGATCAACGAGTCCGACGTTACACTTGCATCCGCTTCTAATGCGATCATCATCGGTTTCAACGTTCGTCCAGACGTGACAGCGAAGTCTATCGCAGACAGAGAGAAAGTAGATATGCGTCTCTACCGTGTCATCTACCAGGCGATCGAAGATATCGAGGCAGCTATGAAGGGTATGTTAGATCCGGTATTCGAGGAGAAGATCACAGGTCATGCAATCGTACGTATGACATTCAAGGCTTCCGGCGTTGGTACAATCGCTGGTTCCTACGTAACAGACGGTGTGATCACACGTGGCAGCAAGGCAAGAATCACACGTGGTAAAGACCAGATCTTCGAGGGTCCGCTTGCATCCCTTAAGAGATTCAAGGATGACGTGAAGGAAGTTAAGGCAGGATACGAGTGTGGTCTTGTATTCGAGGGCTTCAGCGACCTTCAGGAAGACGATATGATCGAAATCTACACAATGGTAGAGGTTCCGAGATAATTTAGTAATGAAGTAACAAAGGAAGGCCCGGCTCCGCAGCAGATGTTTGCTGTGTGAGCCGAGCCGTTACGAGTTTTATGATACCCGCAGGAGTTTGAGAGTGCAAAGCACGAAGAAGTCCGGTATCAAAATAGAAAAAGGAGTATCATGAGAAAGAACAGCATTAAAAATACAAGAATCAACGGTGAAGTTCAGAAAGCACTGAGCGAGATCGTTCGTGAACTGAAAGACCCAAGAATCCATCCGATGACAAGCATCGTGCTTGCTCAGGTGACACCGGATCTGAAATATTGTAAAGTTTATGTGAGCGTGCTGGCTGACGAGGAGCGTGCAAATGAGACGATCCGCGGCTTAAAGAGCGCAGAAGGATTTATCCGCACACAGCTTGCAAAGAAGATCAACCTCCGCAACACACCGGATGTAACATTCGTTCTTGACCAGTCTATCGAGTATGGTGTTCGTATGTCCAGACTGATCGATGATGTGACAAAGGATCTTCCGGAAGAGACTGAGGAAGACGAGATCGAAGAGTAAGATTCGAGAAAGGAGTCTGTCACGTGGGAATTTTGACAGAAGCATTAAATGGCAAAAAGACCGTGGTCATTTTAGGCCATGTGAATCCGGACGGAGACTGTGTCGGCTCCTGTCTTGGCATGTACAACTATCTGACAGAGAACTTTGAGGAACTGGATGTGACCGTATGTCTGGAATCCCTCAGCAAAAAATTCGAATATATCAAGGGTTATACCGGTGCATGCACCGAGTTTGATCCTGAAAAAACATTTGACCTCTGTATTACTCTGGATGCCAGCGATGAAAAACGCCTTGGCGCTTTTGCTCCGTATCTGGAAACTGCCGGTTACAGCCTATGCATTGACCATCATGTGACAAACGCGGGCATGGCCAATGTCAATGTGGTGGATGCGGATGCAAGCTCCTGCTGTGAGGTTCTTTACGGGCTCTTAGATCCGGAGATGATCAGCAAGGCAGTTGCAGAATGCCTGTACACAGGTATTATTCATGATACCGGCGTGTTTAAGTATTCCAACACATCCAGAAAGACCATGGAGATCGTAGGCCGTCTCATTGAGTTTGACATCGATTTTCCGCGTATCATCGACGGAAGTTTCTATATGAAGTCTTATGGTCAGTCCAAACTGCACGGCTGTGCGCTGTTAAACAGCGAGCGTATCATGGATGACAGATGTATTTATACAGTGGTTACTCAGGAACAGCTGAAACAATTCGGTTGTACTGTAAAAGCGACAGACGGTATCGTGGATCAGCTTCGCGTTATTGATGGCGTGGAAGTTGTGATTTTGCTCTATGAGACAGGCAAGCCTTCTGAATATAAGGTGAGTCTCAGAACCAACAGCGACGTGGATCTTGCGCGGATCGCAGCCGTATTTGGCGGCGGCGGTCATGTGAAGGCAGCCGGCTGTACAGTGACAGGAACCGTGGAAGAAATTCTGAACGGAGTCAAAGAGCAGATCGAGATCCAGTGGAAAGAACTGGGAACGGTGTAAATATGTACGACGGAATTATCAATGTATACAAAGAAAAAGGATTTACATCCTTTGACGTGGTTGCGAAGATGCGCGGAATTCTGGGTCAGAGAAAAGTGGGCCATACAGGCACACTGGATCCGGCAGCGGAAGGTGTGCTTCCGGTTTGTGCCGGAAAGGGAACCAGACTCTGTGACATGCTGACAGACCACGATAAAACGTATCGTGCAACGATGCTGCTTGGTGTTGTGACCGATACACAGGATACTACAGGAACGATCCTGGAGGAAAAAGACGCGTCCCATCTGACAGAGGAGGAAGTGCGTGAGGCAATTATGTCTTTCGTGGGTGATTATGACCAGATCCCTCCGATGTATTCTGCCCTTAAGGTAGACGGAAAGAAACTTTATGAACTGGCCCGCGAGGGAAAGGTGATCGAGCGTAAAGCGAGACCGGTGACGATCCATGAGATCGTGATCGAGTCCATGAATCTTCCGGAAGTGGTGATGAGTGTATCCTGTTCCAAGGGCACCTATATCAGAACCTTGTGCAACGATATCGGTGAAAAACTGGCAGTGGGCGGCTGCATGAAAGAGCTTCTGCGTACCAAAGTCGGACGCTTTGTATTAGAGGAAACTCTGACACTGTCTGATCTGCAGAAGTTAAAAGAGGAAGGCAGACTGGAAGAAGCAGTCTTTCCTTTAGAGGCGGTATTTGCGGAACTTCCGGAAATCCGTGCGACAGAAGAAAGTTTAGACAAGCTGATGAAGAATGGAAATCCGTTCCGTTATAAGGGGATCGGACCGGTTTCTGACGGTGACGCATATCGTGCATACAGCATGGACGGTCAGTTCATCGGTGTTTACGAATATTCGGAAGAAAAACACATGTTTTATCCGAGAAAGATATTTTTAGGGCAGTAAGAATGCCCGGACTTGGGAGGAAAGCGACCAGCATGCAATATATTACAGATACAAAAGAATTTCATATTGCAGAGCCGACGGTGGTCAGCATCGGTAAATTCGATGGTTTGCACTGTGGACATAAGAAGCTGGTGGCAGAGATGATGAACTACCGGGTTCAGGGCAGAAAGGCTGCCATGTTCACATTTTCTACGCCTCCGGGAACTCTGGTGAAAGGAAAAGTACAGAACGTGATCATGACCAACCGGGAACGAGAGCAGCTTCTGGAAGAGGCTGGGCTTGATTATCTGGTGGAATATCCGTTCGACGAAGAAGTCCGCACCATGGCTCCTGAGAAGTTCGTGTCCGACATTCTTGTCGGAAAGATGAACGCGCAGATCATCGTGACAGGTCCGGATTGTCGATTTGGCTACAAAGCCGCAGGCGACCGGGCACTTCTGGAGACACTGGCACCGAAATATGGCTACCGCTATATTGTGGTGGAGAAAGCGAAGGATACTGATTACAAGATCATCAGCAGTACCTATGTCCGTGACCTGCTTGCGGACGGACAGATCTTAAAGGCAAACAAGCTGCTGGGATACCGTTATTATATTACGGGAATTGTGGAGCATGGCAATGCCATCGGTCACAAAAAATTGTATCCGACAGCCAATCTGGTACCGGCTCCGGAGAAACATCTGCCGAAGTTCGGAGTGTATGTATCTCGTGTAACGGTAGACGGAAAGACTTACGCAGGATTGTCCAATGTGGGGAAGAAACCTACGATCGAGGGCGAAAATCCGGCCGGAGTGGAGACATACCTCTATGATTTCGATGGAAATCTGTATGGAAAAGAAATAAAGGTGGAACTTCTTGATTTTGTACGCCCTGAGATGAAATTCTCTTCGATCGAAGAGTTAAAGGCTCAGCTGGATTATGATATTAAAATGTGCAGAGATCTGTATGATGAATTCTTGCAGAATGTTCTGTAGCAGAAAGAAGGAAACCGATATGGAAACAAATCAGTTGAAAAAGTATTGTATGATCGGAGTCATCGCGACGGTGGTGTGTCTGTTGGTAGTGAATGTAAAAGTGGTCATTGCTGCAGGGACGGCTGTGCTTTCAGCGGCGGCTCCTTTGCTTTTAGGCGTTGTGATCGCCTATATTCTCAATATTCTGCTAAAGAAGATTGAACGATATTACTTTCCAAAGACGAAGGATCCGCGTGTGATCGCAAGTCGCAGACCGGTCAGTATTGTGCTGGCATTTTTGGCGTTGGCTGTGATCGTAGCATTGTTGATCAATCTGGTGGTTCCGGAACTGGTATCTGCGATTCGCTTAATGGCGGAGGAGATCCCGCCTGCAGCTGAGGCTGTACGCCTGTGGGCGATCGAACATTCCGGAGAGATCCCGGCGATTCAGGAGTCCCTGCAGAATCTGAACATTGACTGGGAAGCGACGATCCGCAAGGCTTTGGAAGTGCTTGCAGCAGGAGCCGGGGGGATTTTCAGTTCCGTTGTGACAGTGATCGGCGGATTATTCGGAACTGTGGCACAGTTCGTTATTGGTACGATCTTTGCGATCTACATTCTGAACTCGAAGGAAAAGCTGGCAGAGCAGGCGGACAATCTGATGAAGGCGTATATGAAGCCCAAAACCAGAGAAAAGATCCTTTATGTGGCAGGCACGGTTCATGAGACATTTTCCAGTTTTATCGTCGGTCAGTGCATGGAGGCTGTGATCATTGGATCACTTTGTGCAGCCGGAATGCTTGTATTAAAGATGCCGTATGCAGTTATGACAGGTACGGTGGTCGGTGTGACTGCTCTGATCCCGGTGGTTGGTGCATATATTGGTGCAGTCATCGGTGCATTTATGGTATTTACAGTAAATCCGCTGCAGGCAGTTATCTTTATTGTGTTTTTATTGATCTTACAGCAGCTGGAGGGAAACCTGATCTACCCGAAGGTGGTAGGTTCCTCCATCGGACTTCCGGGCATGTGGGTGCTGGCCGCAGTGACCATCGGCGGAGGTGTATTCGGGATCGGCGGCATGCTTCTCGGAGTACCGTTGGCGGCATCTGCTTATAAACTGTTGGAAGCGGATGTGCAAAAGAGGATCAGTAAGAAGAAATAAACAATACACATATTATTTATAGAAGAAATGAATATCCTGTAAGAAGGATATTTTGTGAGGAAAACATGGAGAAAAAGAAGGAAGAAATGAGGGCAGAGAAGAAACATGTTCCGATTGCGGGTGTGGCAGCAGCTGTCATCATTCTGACAGCTGGGGGCGGCTTTGGATTCTATGCATCGAAAGCCGCAGCGTATAACGATGCCTTCTTGCCAAATACAACGATCAATGGCATGGATGTGTCCGGAAAGGATGCAGAAGAAGTCAAAGCCATGATCGAGGAAGAGATTGCCGGCTATGAGATCGCTGTTTTAGAGCGTACCGAAGCCGGAGAGACGATTAAAAAAGAAGAAATCGGACTGCGTTCGGTGTTTGACGGCAGTCTGGAAACAATCATTGCAGAGCAGGAGCCATGGAAATGGATCACAGCTCTCTGGACACCGGCCTCTTATGAAATTGACACTATGCTGATTTATGATGAGGCAATGCTTGCAGAGCGAGTTCATACACTTGCCTGCATGAATCCGGAAAACATGGTTGAGCCGCAGGATGCTTATCTGACCGGATATCAGAGTGCGACTGCCAGCTATGAGATCATAGAAGCTGTTGAAGGAACAGAACTCTTGGAAGCAGAAGTGCGCAAAGCGATCGCAGATGCAGTCATGCAGCTTTCAGATGAAGTCGACCTGGACACAGCCGGATGCTATACAAAGCCGGTGAAATATGCAGACGATCCGGAACTTGTGACACTGGCCAATGAACTGAATCGTTATGTAGGAGCGGCTGTTAATCATACATTCGGAGACACGAAAGAAGTCTTAAATGGAGACACGATCCACAAATGGCTGACCATTGACGGTACATCAGTAACATTGGATGAAAGTCAGATTACCAAGTATGTGCGTGCCCTGGCAAAGAAATACAACACAGCTTACGGTTCAAGAAAAATGCAGACCTCTTACGGTGTGGAAGTGACTGTTCCTGCCGGACCATACGGTTGGAGAATGAATGAATCCAAAGAGGCCGCAGAGATTTTGGAAGTGATCCATTCCGGAAATCAGGTGACAAGAGAACCGGTGTGGCTGCAGAGAGGTGCAAGCCATGGTACTTATGATTACGGTGATACATACGTGGAGGTCAATCTGACCGCTCAGCACATGTTCTTTTATAAAGACGGTGAGCTGGTTGTAGAGGCAGATTTTGTATCCGGTAAATCTTCAAAAGGATGGGATACTCCGGGCGGAGCTTATCCATTGACATATAAGCAGAGAAATGCAACTCTTCGCGGAGAGGATTATGAGACACCGGTATCTTACTGGATGCCGTTCAATGGAAATATTGGTCTTCATGATGCGGATTGGAGAGCAAGTTTTGGTGGAACACTATATAAAAATAATGGTTCCCATGGCTGTATCAACCTTCCGCCGAAAGCAGCTCAGCTGATCTATGAGCAGATATCTGCAGGCGATCCGGTTCTTTGTTACCATTTGGATGGAACAGAATCCAAAACAACAACGAAGGCAAGCGATGTGAAGGTGGGAGGAAGTCCGTCTGTGACGAAACCGACGGAAACGAAACCGACAGAGACCAAGCCGGCAGAGACGAAACCTGCAGAAACAAAACCGGTGGAGACAACTACAGCTCCGACAACAGAGGCCCCGACAACAGCGGTACCGGAAACACAGGCATCTGAGACCAGACCGATCCCTGAGACAACGGAGCCGGAGACTTCTCCGGCGATCGAGCCGACAGAGCCGGAAACAGAGGCGCCGAGTCAGCCTCAGATACCACAGGGAGTGACAGAACCGTCTACAGCTGCACAGACACCGCAGGGGGCTGGCGGACCTGGTGCGATCACAGAGACTCAGCCGGTTAACCAGGGAGGACCAGGTGGTCCTGGCATGGCAGCACCGGATTACTCCGCAGGTCCGGGAGCGACTGCAGGCAGCACAGAAAATGACAGTTACGGTCCGGGAAATCCGGGCGGTCCGGGAGCTGCATAAGGTGATTGCGTAAGTTAAAAAGAATACAGGTTTAAGTACGAAATTTAGTACAAAAAATCTTGTAAAAATCAAAGAAAATATAGTTTACATTTGAAAAAGAGTGTGCTATACTTTCATGGTGTGTGGCGCCGACACTCGGTTCACGGAAGTTTTCCAACCGGGACTTAGTGATCGGTCAGATTAAATAATTATTATATTATAAGGAGGAAATCAAGATGATTTCTAAGGAAAAGAAGGCAGCTATTATCGCTGAATACGGCAGAAAAGAAGGCGACACAGGTTCTCCGGAAGTACAGATCGCTATCCTTACAGCTAGAATTGCTGAGCTCACAGAGCATTTAAAAGTTAACCCGAAAGATCACCACAGCAGACGTGGTCTTCTTATGATGGTAGGTCAGAGACGTGGTCTCCTTGCATACCTTAAGAAAACAGACCTTGAAGGTTACCGTGCTCTTATCGAGAAGTTAGGCATCAGAAAATAATTAAAAACCTTAAGGGGTGGGGGCACTGAGGTTGTTCCCACCCTTGTTTTTTTAGAAACTAAGAGGCGGCGGAAGAAACTTCCGAGACCGCTAAAGTGTGTACGAGCCATCGTGCCCAGTTTAGTAGTTTCGGCTTCTTCTGCCAGATATTCAAATTAAAAAGAAAAGGAGAAAAAGCCATGTTTAAGAGTTTTTCCATGGACCTCGCAGGCAGAACACTGACTGTTGAAGTAGGTCGCGTAGCAAAACAGGCAAACGGTGCAGCATTCATGCACTACGGCGATACAGTTGTTCTTTCTACAGCAACTGCATCCGACAAGCCGAGAGACGGTATTGATTTCTTCCCGTTAAGCGTAGAATTCGAAGAGAAATTATACGCAGTAGGTAAGATCCCGGGTGGTTTCACAAAGAGAGAAGGCAAGGCTTCCGAGAACGCAGTTCTTACTTCCCGTGTTATCGACAGACCGATGCGTCCGTTATTCCCGAAGGATTACAGAAACGACGTTACATTAAACAACCTTGTTATGTCCGTTGATCCGGAATGCAGCCCGGAGCTTACAGCTATGCTCGGTTCCGCGATCGCTACATGCATTTCCGACATCCCGTTCGATGGCCCGTGTGCAACAACACAGGTTGGTATGATCGACGGTGAGTTCGTGATCAACCCGACAGCTGCTCAGAGAAAGGTTTCCGACCTTGCTTTAACAGTAGCTTCCACAAGAGAAAAAGTTATCATGATCGAAGCTGGTGCAAATGAGATCCCGGAGCAGCAGATGATCGACGCGATCTTCAAAGCTCATGAAGTAAACCAGGAGATCATTGCATTCATCGACAAGATCGTAGCTGAGTGCGGTAAAGAGAAACATTCCTACGAGAGCTGTGCGATTCCGGAGGAATTATTTGCAGCGATCAAGGAAATCGTACCGCCGGCAGAGATGGAAGAAGCAGTATTCACAGATGAGAAGCAGGTTCGCGAGGAGAACATCAAAGCGATCAAGGCTCGTCTTGAAGAGGCTTTTGCTGACAACGAAGAGTGGTTAGCATTAATCGGTGATGCTGTTTACCAGTACCAGAAAAAGACAGTTCGTAAGATGATC
>JAZRLX010000037.1:0-12440 GCA_045647085.1 Pilosibacter sp. | reverse complement strand
GTGCATGTGCAGAAAAGAGAAACAAAAAATAATACATATTATCAAAAATATTATCCGGATGGGGCTGTGGCACTAGAGATTAGTGCCCGGCCCCATTTTGATATGAACAATTGAACCGGCGGTACATAGACATGGATCAGGAATCCATAGTATTATAAAAGTTTATGGAAATTTTTGCCACTTTGAATCAGTTTTGCAATCAGGAACGATTTGAAACTTTAATACAATGTTGAATACAAAAATGATTCAACAGGTGGTGAACAGTTCCATGCAAATGACAAAAGAAAAAGAAGAACGAAAGAATATCGTTGGATTGAAGCTGAAAGAACTGCGCGAAGCACGTGGACTTTCTCAGCGTGATCTGGCGAAAAAGTTTCAGCTGATCGGTTGTGACATCGACCAGAATGTGATCACAAGAACGGAACGTGGAGAGCGCAAGGTGAGTGATAAGGAAATCTGGGCGATCGCGCGTGTATTCGGGATCACAACTCTTGATCTGTTCGAGAAGAATGATCTGGATGAAATCTTTGTAAAAGAATAAGAAATGGACGCAGAAGAAGTTTTTGTGGAGGTGATTCCGCGAAAACTTCTTTTGTTTTTTAATTTATAGGAAATTCCTATAAATTAAAAACGCTCCGCGTGGATGCACATGCCGCGCCACATTCTTTATTCTTTCTGAAAAGAACATGGCACGATGGGAAGCGGGTGTGGTACAATAAGATAGAAAGATTTGTTTTCAGTCAGAACAGACTTGTAAATGGAGGACAGAAGTTTGAAGAAGGTTCTTTTAGGAAATACAGGAATTGAAGTAAGCATTGCAGGATTTGGGATTCTGCCCATGGGACCGAGTCAGCTGGCGCTTCCGATCGAAGAAGGTGCGGAAATCATCCGCTATGCATTTGACCATGGAATGAATTTTATTGATACGGCCCAGTATTATCGGACTTATCCATATATAAAGAAAGCATTAGATGGTGGAGATTACAGTCATGTGATTATTTGCTCCAAATGTCTGGAAGACGATTATGACAGCATGATGGAGGCCATTGAAGAGGCTCGCGTGGAACTGGGACGGGATGTCATCGATATTTTTCTGATGCATGAAGTTCGATCCGGACAGTTGGAAGAACGTGCGGGTGCGTGGCAGGCATTGAAAGATGCAAAAGATAAAGGTTTGGTTCGTGCCATCGGACTTTCCACCCACCATGTTGATATCACATGGGCAGCAGCGGAGATGGATGATCTGGATGTGGTCTTTCCTTTGATCAATTATGCAGGTCTGGGAATTCGTCGCGGTGATGAGTTCGCAACACGCGAGGAAATGATGGAAGCGATCCATGCCTGTCATCAGGCGGGAAAAGGAGTCTTTTCCATGAAAGCATTTGGTGGCGGAAGCCTGACTGCTCATTATCAGGAAGCACTGGACTATGTATTTGCCCAGCCTGAAATTGATTCTGTGATGGTTGGATTTGGTAAAATCCGAGAGGTTGAAGATCTGTTAGCATATCTGGACGGAACCATGGACCCGGCGTATAATCCGGATATTTCCAAGAAAAAAGTTCACATCAATCATGAGGATTGTGAAGGATGCGGATCCTGTAAAGCAGCATGTCCGGCAGGTGCGATTTATTACAATAAGGAAAATGGTCTGGCAGAGGTAGATCATGATAAGTGTCTGACATGTGGTTATTGCAGTCCTGTTTGTCCGGTCAGAGCGGTGATCATGTACTAAGCATTGACGTGGTGCTCTTTGTTGACAGGCAAAAAACACAGGCGTAAAATAGAAGCAAGAAAATAATCGTGATTAGTACTCCGAGCAGAGGAGTGCGGAAAAGAGGTTCGTATGATCAATACAATTGCAACAAAAGCGGTTGACCAGAACGCGGAGATTCTTACAGAATTAGCGAAAAAAATCTGGGAATATCCGGAGACAGCTTTCAATGAGGTAAAAGCATGCGAGTGGACAGCTGAGGTGCTGAGAAATGCAGGATTTGACGTAGAGGTTGGTTACTGTGGTATGCCGACAGCAATCCGTGCCACATGGGGCAAAGGTTCCCCGAAGATCGGTTTCCTCGGTGAGTACGATGCACTTCCGGGTTTAAGCCAGAAGGTTAGCACAGAAAAAGAAGCAATCGTTGCAGGCGCTCCGGGCCAGGGCTGTGCACACAATTTACTGGGTGTAGCGTGCGTAGGTGCTGTGCTCGGTATGAAGGCGGAGCTGGAAGCAACAGGAAAAGAAGGCACCGTTGTATTCTACGGCTGTCCGGCAGAAGAAGTACTGACAGGTAAAGCATTTATGGCACGTGAAGGTGCCTTTGCAGATCTGGATGCGGCGTTCTCCTGGCATGGATCCACAACAAACCATGTGACACTGGGAACGATGACCGGTCTGAACAGTGCTGTGTTCCATTTCCACGGAATCACTGCACATGCAGGCGGCGATCCGCACAACGGACGTTCTGCCCTGGATGCAGTAGAGATCACGAACATCGGCGCAAACTATCTTCGCGAGCATGTGACAAGCGATACTCGAATCCACTATGTGATCAAAGAAGGCGGTACAGCACCGAACATCGTTCCGGACAAAGCAAGCGTTTGGTATTATGTACGTGCGATGAGTCGTGAAGCGGTGGAAGATACATACAGACGTCTTGTAAAATGCGCGGAAGGCGCAGCTCATATGACAGAGACAAAGCTGGAGATCGAGTTTAAGGGCGGCTGTTACAATACATTAAATCCGTTGCTTCTGACAAATCTCACCCATGATGTGATGGAGCAGATCGAGCTTCCACAGTGGACAGAAGAAGAGAAGGAATTCGCAGAGATCCTGAACAGCAAGAGCCAGCAGTATGAAGCGATCAAATCTAAAGGTTTACTGGAACATGGACCGCTCTGTACCTTTGTATCTCCGGTACTTAACGAAGATGGTTACGGTTCCACAGACGTTGGTGATGTAATGCACATCGTTCCATGCGTACAGGTTATGACTGCGACAAGCAACCTGGCAGCTCCGGGTCACAGCTGGCAGATCACAGCATGCGCAGGTATGAGCATCGGTATGAAGGGTATGCTCTACGGTTCCAAAGTAATGGCAGCAACAGCCATGAAGATGGTAGAAGATCCGGAAATCATTGCAAAAGCCAAAGAAGAGTTTGCAAAACAGATGAACGGAAAGACATACAAATGCCCGATCCCGAATGAGATCCCGGTGCCGCAGCCGGAAGGATGCTAATTTAAGTGGATATTTAGGTTAGTAAAAATAATAAAGAGCTATCTGTAGAAAATCCCGTACTATCTCAAAATACGGCTGACTACCCTTGCTTCACTTCGTTTTATTCGCCCTTACGCCGAGCGCGATAAAGTCGTTTGCGATCTCTGTAAGGGCGCAAAACTTGTGAAGCGCAGTCATCCAGCCTATCATTTGAGATATGTACGGGATTTTCTATCAGATACTGCTTTTATTATTCTTTACAAATTTAAATACAACAATTTACTTATTCTTGCCAGTCACTGTAAGCATTAGTAACTATCAATATTTAGTTATGTCAACTCGGCCATGAAAAAGTCCCAGGATGACAGGTGTTTTCAAGAAGGACCATAGAATTACGTCGGTACTTGGCGCTTTAGCGCCTTAGTACCGCTACGTAAATTCTCTGAGCGAAAGCGTGTCCGCTTGAAAATTCCTGTCACCCTGGGACTCTTTATTACCAAGTTGACTCATCTAAATATTCACTTAACCGTCAACAGATAATTCGCAAACTGCTGCGCTGTACGTCCGGAAAGTCCGCCGCCGCGCATCTCGAAGCGGTTTGCCTCGTAGCAGATCTCTTCGTCGGTCATCATCTCTTCTGTGATACCTGCACGTCTTGCAAGTTTCACTGCCATATCGTTGAAGCCGGCTTTGTTCGGTTTTGCATAGAAGATGGACAGACCGAAACGGTTTACAAGGGACAGCTTCTCTTCCATCGTGTCGGATCTGTGGAGATCTTCGCTGTGCTCCATGTCATTTCTGTCTTTCCATGTTTCTTTGATCAGGTGTCTGCGGTTGGATGTTGCGTAGATCAGCACATTGTCCGGTTTTGTCTCTACGCCGCCCTCAATGACAGCCTTTAAGAACTTATACTCGATCTCAAATTCTTCGAAGGATAAGTCATCCATGTAAATGATGAACTTATAGTTGCGGTTCTTGATCTGAGAAATAATTGTAGACAGATTCTTGAACTGATGTTTATAAATCTCGATCATTCGTAAGCCCTGCGGATAGAACTGGTTTACGATGGCTTTGATGCTTGTGGATTTACCGGTACCACTGTCACCAAACAACAGCACGTTATTGGCAGCTTTACCATCCACAAATGCCTGTGTATTCTCAACCAGCTTCTTTTTCTGCAGTTCATAACCAATAAGGTCGTCTAACATTACTGCATCCATGTTGTTGATCGGCAGGAAACGAACAGAAGTGTCTGCATTTTCTGCAATACGGAATGCTTTATTGAGACCGAACATACCTACACCGTAATCTTTGTAGAAATCGGTCACAAATGTGAAGAATTCGTCTGCATTCTGTGCAGTTTCAAGCTTGTCGCTTAATGTACGCACTTTCTCGCTGACATTCTTATTGTACATCAGCTCTTTTTTACGGATTGCCCGGTAGTGAGTCAGATGCGTGAAACAGTCAATAGACAGTTCTTCCTCAATCCAGGAAAAATCGTAATCAAACAGTTTCATAAACATTTCAAAATCATGTTTTACAAAACAGTTAACAGTTCCTTCCTGGGCACCCATTTTTTCGCATACAAGGCTAAATGGATTTTCATTTGTAATAAGAAGGAAGGTGAGATAATTGTGCCAGAGATTCTTGTCAAATGCATAATCTGTAGCCACAGTCAAAAGATTCTTCACCTGACCGAATACTCTGGTTCTCAGGGAATCTTTGTTCTCACTTCCGTTTTTTAATTTCTCGCAAATATCAGACAGCTGCCAGAGGATGGAGTCCTCCGGCAACTGACCATATACAAGCAGATTCGATACGATCTGATTCATATTATTCTACGATTGCTCCCTTATCTGCAGAAGATACCATCTTCGCATAGCGTTTCAGGTAACCTGTCAGTTCCTTCTGCTCTTTCAGTTTCATAGTCGCTTTACGCTCAGCCATCTCTTCGTCAGAAACGAGAAGTTTGATGCTGTAGTTCGGGATATCGATCGCGATCTTATCACCGTCTTTGATGTAAGCGATCGGACCGCCTGCTGCTGCTTCCGGAGAAATATGTCCGATAGCTGCGCCGCAGGATGCACCGGAGAAACGACCATCTGTTAACAGTGCTACAGTTGTATCCAGCTTCATACCAACGATCGCGGATGTCGGAGAAAGCATCTCTCTCATACCCGGGCCGCCTGCCGGACCTTCGTAACGGATGACAACGATGTCGCCCGGAACGATCTGACCTGCGTAAATAGCTGCAATTGCCTCTTCCTCAGAGTCGAAGCACTTCGCTGTACCTGTATTAACAAGCATTTCCGGTTTTACTGCGGAACGTTTCACGATCGCACCATTCGGAGCCAGGTTACCGAAGAGAACTGCAAGACCGCCTGTCTTGGAGTACGGATTGGACATCGGACGGATTACTTCTTCATTTTTATTGAATGCTCTAGTCACATTCTCAGCCACAGTCTTACCTGTTGCTGTGATGCAGTCGCCATGCAGCATACCCTCATCAAGAAGCTGTTTTAATACTGCGGAGATACCGCCTGCTTCCAGAAGATCCTGCATATGATGGTGACCTGCCGGAGCCAGATGGCAAAGGTTCGGAGTCTTCTCACTGATCTCGTTGATCATGTGAAGATCCAGCTTAAGGCCGGCTTCATGCGCGATCGCAAGAAGGTGAAGGGCAGAGTTTGTGGAACATCCAAGTGCCATATCAGTTGTAAGAGCATTTTCAAGTGCCTTCTCTGTGATGATGTCTCTCGGACGGATGTTTTTCTCTAATAAGTTCATAACCTGCATGCCTGCAGTCTTCGCAAGACGAATTCTCTCACCGTAAACAGCCGGGATTGTTCCGTTGCCCGGAAGACCCATGCCAAGAACCTCTGTTAAGCAGTTCATGGAGTTTGCTGTGAACATACCGGAACAAGAACCGCAGCCCGGACATGCACTGCCTTCGATACGAGCAAGTTCCTCGTCATCGATCAGGTTTGCTTTTCTTGCACCAACAGCCTCAAATACGCTGTTTAAGTCCATCTGATTGATGGAAAGCATCGGACCGCCGGAAACAAATACTGCCGGAAGATTCAGTCTAAGTGCTGCCATTAACATACCCGGAACGATCTTGTCGCAGTTCGGGATAAATACGAGAGCATCGAAGCAGTGACCTTTTACCATACACTCGATCGTATCTGCGATCAGCTCACGGGAGCTGAGGGAAAATCTCATACCTTCGTGACCCATTGCGATGCCGTCACAAACACCGATTGTATTGAACTCCATCGGAGTACCGCCTGCAGCAAGAACACCGTCCTTAACTGCTCTGGAAATTGTCTGAAGATGTACATGGCCCGGTGTGATCTCATTGAAAGAGTTTACAACACCGATCAGCGGTCTTCTTAACTGCTCATCTGTATAACCATCTGCTTTTAAAAGGGAACGGTGCGGTGCACGTTCCACGCCTAATTTGATCTGATCAGAAATCATAGTGCATTTCCTCCATAATTATGGCTTAAGGTCAGGCAAAAGGCCTGACCTGAAACCGATTTATTCTATATAATTACTTCGCCTCGTCGAGGTTCTGAGCTTTCTTCCAGCCCATCTTCTCTCTAAGCTCTGCGCCTGTCTTAGCTACAAGTGTATCAGCCTGAGCTGCTCTTGCTGCGTTGAAGCATGTTCTGCCAACCTGGTTCTCAAGGATCCAGTTCTTAGCGAATGTACCGTTCTGGATTTCTTTTAATACCTGTTTCATCTCTGCCTTAACAGCATCTGTGATGATTCTGGAACCTGTGCAGTAATCACCGTACTCAGCTGTATCGGAGATGGAGTAACGCATGCCTTCGAAACCTGCGTTGAAGATCAGGTCAACAATGAGTTTCATCTCGTGTACGCACTCGAAGTAAGCGCTCTCCGGCTGATAACCGGCTTCAACAAGAGTATTGAAACCAGCTTCCATAAGAGCTGTAACACCGCCACAAAGAACTGCCTGCTCACCGAAGTGGTCTGTCTCTGTCTCTTCTTTGAATGTTGTCTCAAGAACACCGCCTCTTGCGCCGCCGATGCCTGCTGCGTAAGCTTTCGCGATTTCCATTGCGTTGCCGCTTGCATCCTGTGCAACTGCTACGAGACACGGAACACCCTTACCGGAAACATACTGGGAACGAACTGTGTGGCCCGGGCCCTTCGGTGCGATCATGATAACGTTTACGTCTGCCGGCGGAACGATCTGTTTGAAGTGAATATTGAAACCATGAGCGAAGCAAAGTGTCTTGCCTTCTGTCAGGTTTGCTTTGATATCGTTTTTGTAAAGAGCTGCCTGTTTCTCGTCGTTTACAAGGATCATAATGATGTCTGCAACTTTTACAGCTTCATCTGTGTTCATTACTTCGAAACCATCTGCTTTCGCCTGGATCGCAGATTTGGAGCCTTCGTAAAGACCGATGATAACATCACAACCGGAATCTCTAAGGTTTAATGCGTGTGCGTGACCCTGGGAACCGTATCCGATAACTGCAATCTTCTTGCCATCCAGAAGTGCTAAGTTACAATCTCTCTCATAGTACATAGTTGCCATAATTATTATCTCCTTTTATTAAAAAAATTTATTGGAGTAACCACCCGGTTACTGAAAGTTCTTTTATTACATCATATCATCAAACGCTGTCATCGTTGTCTCACGACCAAGACCGATCGCTACGTCACCGGAACGGCTGACTTCCAGAATACCAAACTTCTGAACTTTACTGATAAATTCATCCATCTTCTCTTTGGAACCGGAGAGTTCAACGGTTACGTGACTCTCGCCAAAGTCGATGATCTTACCTGCGTATTCGTTGATGATCTCCACCGCCTGATGTTTGGTGGAACCTCTCTCCGTACCTGTTACATCGATCTTGATGAACATATGCTGAGCGATCACGGCTGTCTCTGAATCGAGAACCAAAATGGATCTTACATCGTAAAGCTTTTCAAGCTGACGAAGCACTTGGTCTTTCATATACTCGTCACCGGTAGAAACCACAGTAATACGTGTATATCTCGGATCCTCTGTTTCACCGCCGGAAAAGGAACTGATGTTGTAATTTCTCTTGGAATAAATGCCGCCGATACGGTTCATAACACCGGGAACGTTGTTTACAACCAGGCTGACTGCAAATTTTTTATCCATAATCCCCTCTCCTTTCGCTTATTTTAAGATCACATCTTTGATAGAGCGTCCTGCCGGGATCATCGGAAGAACTCGCTCGTCTTTACCGATCTTACACTCGATCAGAACCGTTCCCTCTGCTTTGTCTGCCGCATCAAGTGCTGCCTGCAGCTCTTCCATATTCGCTGCAGAATAGCCTTCTGCACCGAACGCTTTCGCCAGCAGCGGGAAATCTGTCTTTCTCTCAAGAACGGTCTGAGAATATCTGCTGTCATAGAAGATCGTCTGCCACTGTCTTACCATACCGAGTACATCGTTGTTGAGAAGTACAATGGTGATCGGAAGATTCTGTTTGACTGCTGTTGCCATCTCATTTAAATTCATTGCAAAACTTCCGTCGCCTGTCACTAACAGGGTACGTTTCTTTCCGCTTGCGAAACATCCGCCGATGGCTGCGCCAAGTCCGTAGCCCATGGTTCCGAGACCACCGGAACTTAACAGCGTATGCGGAGCTTCAAATTTATAATACTGCATGGTCCACATCTGGTGCTGACCAACGTCTGTCGCAACTACAGTGTCCGGAGCCATGTGCTTATTTACTTCTTCGATGATCGTTCTCGGATTGAAACCGCCGAACTCAAGAGTTTTGGATACATGTCTGTAACCCTCTACTTCTTTTATCCATTCCGGATGTTCACATTTCGGAATTACCTCGAGAATCTGGCAGAGGATTTCTTTCACATCTCCCCACATGCTCATGTCCGGGCTGATGTTCTTGCCAAGTTCTGCACGGTCGATATCGATATGTACAGTCATACATTTCTTTGTATACTCGCGCTTATCACCTGTCGCACGATCAGAGAAACGAACACCGACTGCGATCAGAAGGTCACATTCGGACTGTGCTTTTGTCGCTTCGTATTTTCCATGCATACCTGTCATGCCAAGGTTTAGCGGATAGGAAGCCGGGATCGCTGTCAGTCCCATCATACTGAGACCGATCGGTGCATCAAGACGCTTGGAAAGTTCCAGCACTTCTTTTTCTGCTCCGGATGCGATAATACCGCCGCCTGCATATATGAACGGTTTCTTCGCCTGCTTTACCATCTCAAGCAGAGCATTCATATCATTCACACTACCAGCCTTCGGCTTCTTGATATACGGATTGACCTGCATATCTTCAATATATTCACACTCTGCCACCTGGATGTCCTTCGGGATGTCGATCACGACCGGACCCTTACGGCCTTCATTGGCAAAAATGAATGCTTCTTTAATCGTCTTCTGGAGATCATTGATATCGCGGACTGTAAAGTTATGCTTTACGATCGGCATTGTCACACCAACGATATCCACTTCCTGGAAAGAATCTTTACCAAGATTAGATACAGCCACGTTGCCGGTAATAGCTACCATCGGTACGGAATCCATGTATGCGTTTGCAATACCTGTTACCAGGTTTGTTGCACCAGGACCGCTTGTTGCAAGAACGACTCCGACTTTTCCGCTGGCTCTCGCATAACCATCTGCCGCATGGGCTGCTCCCTGTTCATGGGCTGTCAGAACGTGTGTAATTCTGTCGGAAGCTTCATACAATGCATCGTAAATATCAATGACTGTTCCACCCGGATATCCGAATATTGTCTCTACTCCCTGATGGATCAGCTCCTCCACCAGAATCTGCGCACCTTTCATCTTCATAAGCTCATTTCCTCTTTGTCATATTATTAAAAAAGGCCCTGCAGCGTTCTGCTGCGGGCCCCATTGCATTCTCAAAATTGTTTGAGTCGATTACAGTGTGATCACCTCTGGTTCAGCATAACGCAAATAAGCATTGCCGTCGTTGACGATAATGCTGACAATAATTCGAATCACGACTGCTAATAATACAAGGTTCATCATCATATCTGCGTTCTCCTTTCCCAGATCTCTCTGTAATTCCACTCATGAACTTTAAGGATTTCAAAGTTGTGTAACTTTACCGCATTAAAGCGTGTTACTGTTCTTTATTATACACCTAACATACAAAATTGCAAGTACTTTTCGTTACTGTTTTTCTACATTTTTGCTTCATTCTAAGTTTCAGGAAAGGCCAAACCGGTCAATTACCTAAGCAGATCATTCTGATTCTTGGCCCTATTCGTCTATAATGAACCAAAATGTCAAAAATGTCAAGAAATTCAAGTGTTTTTATGGTAAAAAGTTACTAAAGTACAGTAAAAGCGGGCGAAACACGATGTTCCGCCCGCTTGTTAACTTCTATTAAAATTTTACAATTTCTGGAAACCATATGCATTGATGATCGCATCCAGTTTCTGCCCCTGTTTACAGAGCGGACAATCACCCGCTAAAGTATAGGAATAATCCGGAATATGGGTCTTGTCAAATACAGAGATTACCGGAATACCGTTGACCTCTTTTTCTGCACTGAATACTGCAGAAATACACTGAACCTTGCCGCCAAAATACTGTACGCCTTCAACTGCTTTGATCGCTGTGAGACCGGTTCTTACAGCTGTTGTAAGTACTACAACATTCTTACCTTCGATCATCGGTCTGAAGTTGTCCTTAAAGATCATCTGTCCGCTGCTGTTGAACTCCGGCGGTGTCACATAAATGGTCTTATGCGCATTTGTGGAAATATAACCGCCCTTTTTCAGCTCTTGTGCAAGGAACGCGCCGATGACCTCAGTGCCTTCCATGCAGACAATGGTATCAACTACCATAGTATAAAGATAGGACTGGCAAAGAGCTGCAGCAATATCCTGTGCTTCGCTGATACGCGCTTTTGCTGTTGTCAGATCAATATAATAATTGGTGTGCGCATGGTTTGTTGCGAAGTGTCCTTTTACCACTTTCAGTGGAGCATTCACGTTATGAGCCTGAATTTTGCTGTAGTTTAAATTCATAGACACGCCTCCTTTTTGTATTTATTCCCACGATCATTTGGTCGTTTTCATGAAATTATTATACTAAAAATTCAGCATTTTCACAACAAAATTTTTAACAATTTTCTATATTTTAAATTCAATTTCTAACTTTATGATTAGTAAGCCAGAACTTCGTGACCATTCTCCGTTACAAGAACCATGATTTCCCACTGGGCAGACGGTTTATGGTCCGCAGTGTAGATCGTCCAGCCATTTTCATCATCTACATAGAACTCACCGGTTCCGATATTAACCATCGGTTCAATGGTAAATACCATGCCCGGAACCATCAGCATCTCGGTTCCGCGCGGTGCCACGTGGCTGACAAACGGCTCCTCATGGAACTCCAGGCCAATTCCGTGACCGCCAATCTCCTCAACAACGGTATATCCATGCTTCATCGCATGATCGTTGACTGCCTGGCTCATGTCACCAAGATATCCCCATGGTTTTACTTCCGCAAGACCTTTTTCCACTGCTTCTTTTGTCACACGAACCAGCTGTTCTTTTTCCGGTGTTGTCTTACCAATGATAAACATACGGGAAGAATCAGAAAAGTAGCCATTCAAAATGGTGGACACATCGACATTGATAATGTCTCCCTCTTTCAATACCACGTTTTCTGCCGGAATTCCATGGCAGACTTCTTCATTAACGGAAGTGCATACACTCTTTGGAAATCCTTCAAATCCAAGCGGTGCCGGGATTCCGCCGTGTTCTACGGTATAATCATGAACCCACTTGTTGATATCTTCGGTTGTCACTCCTGCTTTGATATGTTCCGCAACGTAATCCAGGATCGCGATATTTAACTTTCCGCTCTCACGGATCCCTTTGATCTGTTCCGGTGTTTTGATGATCAGATGGGACGGGATCATGTCTCCCTGACGTCTCGCTTTGTTTACTTTTTTGTCAAATTCCATGTGACAATCTTTATATTCTTTTCCGCTTCCACACCAGCAGAAACTCTCCGGCTTCATTCTCTTAAACATATATATTTTCTCCATTTCATGTTAAATTTTTCTATCTATTCAGTTGCTACTTTTTCTAATATTTTATATAATACAAGCATAGTATTTTTTTGTCAAACAGGGGAAAGGGGAACATACCTATGAAAGTTTTAGTTACAGGTTTCGATCCGTTCGGCGGCGAGTCTATC
>JAZRLX010000036.1:0-3454 GCA_045647085.1 Pilosibacter sp. | reverse complement strand
CTGATAATGGTATCGAAAAACACCTCGAACATCGCCCACTGCCCCTGTACTCCCGGCTCTGCGTGTTCCACACATCCATTCAGAGCCGCCAGGCTTCCAAGTCCGGCTTCATTGGAAAACACACCGCGAGCAACTCCATATCGCACACATTTGTTGACGAAAAATCCTATAGCACCTCCGGACGCACTGTGAAAGGAAAAGGCATCTGTCATAATCTTTGCAAATGCTCCCGGAATCTGTTCTCGAAATATAAACAATACAATGACTGAGGCAACGATGTAAACAACTGCAGACAAGGGAACCATTTTTTCTGCGGTTATCGCAATATTTCTTGCACCGCCCGCTAAAATTTTCCCAACTGTGACCACAAGAACTCCTCCGATCAAGACAGGATGCAAGGAAAAAGCAAATTCGAAGGTCTCGGAAACTGCATTGGCCTGAACCATGCTTCCCATTCCAAATGAAGCTAACAGACAAAGAATTGCATAGATGACTGCCAGCCAGCGACACCCAAGTCCATGTTCCAGATATACCATGGCTCCGGATATCCAATTGCCGCTTTGATCTCGACGGCGGTATTTCATACCCAGTTCTGTTTCTCCGTAGGCAGTTGCCATTCCGAGAAATGCGGATACCCACATCCAAAATATCGCTCCCGGGCCTCCGGCCAGAAGGGCGGTCGCTACACCTGCAATGTTTCCGGTTCCGATCGTCGCTGCCAGCGCTGTGCAAGCAGCTTGGAACGAGGAAATTCCATTCGTATGTTGTCCCTGACCGGACAACATACTGCCTGCGACCGTCTTCCACCACTTCCGAAATCCAAATAATGCAAAGCCACGCAATTTTATTGTATACAGCATACCAACAAACAAAAACAGAGCCAACATTCCAGGCCCCCAGACAAACTCATGCAACCACTGTACCATATCGCACCCGAATATTTTCTCTATATGTTTTATTCCAATTTCTTCCCATATATGCTATACTGATTCTGGGTAAAACCGCTATTTTAATGTTGACAAATCAATTGTAATTTTCATATTGAAAGGACGTATGAATCATGAAACCGATTATTTTAATCACAGGCGGCTCTGCAGCTGCAGCAAATGGTACTCCGCAGTGGTCCATTAACAGAAACTATGCAGAAATGATAGCAAAAGCTGGCGGTATTCCGATCCTTGCGATCAATGACGATGTGATCGCGGAATATGCAGAGATTGCAGACGGTCTGTTACTGAGCGGCGGTAAAGATGTTGCAACAAGCCTTTACGGTCAGGAGCAGATGTTTGACAATATCTTTGTTGATGAAGCACGTGATATCCAGGAATGGAAGCTTCTGGATGCATTTGTTCCGACAAAGAAACCGATCTTCGGTATCTGCCGTGGTGTTCAGGTTATGAATGCATACTTTGGCGGTACTCTGATCCAGGATATTCCGGCTCAGCTCGGCGGAGAGCATTCTAAGGGCGTTAATCACGAAATTGAGATTAAAAAAGACTCTATCCTTGGTCAGTTATTTGGTGAATCTATGCTGATCAACAGCTACCACCACCAGGGACTCGAAAAAATCGCTAACGGTTTTCTTGCAACTGCATGGTCTGATGCCGGCGGAAACAAACTTGTAGAAGCGCTTGAACATGAATCCCTTCCGTACTGGGCTGTACAGTGGCATCCGGAGCGCATGAGCGGCCCGGTTACCAATCCGGTGGAATGTAAAGATTCTTTCCCGATCTTTGAGTATTTTGTAAACCAGTGTAAAAAGTAATATATTTAAAGGAGATTGAATTATGCAGTATGTAACACTTGGCAAAACAGGTCTCACTATTTCCCGTCTGGGCTTCGGTGGTATTCCGATCCAGAGAGTAGACGCAGCAACAACAACTGAGCTTGTAAAAGCAATGGCTGAAAAGGGAATCAACTATATCGATACAGCAAGAGGATACACAGTCAGCGAAAGCTACCTCGGCGAAGCATTAGAAGGCCTTCGTGACAAATTCATTCTTGCTACCAAATCCATGTCCCGTACAAAAGAGGCGATGGCAAAGGATATTGAGATCAGCTTAGGCAACCTTCGCACTGATTATATCGACCTTTACCAGGTACATAACCCGCAGTTAAAAGACCTCGACACAGTTACAGCTCCGGGCGGTGCTTTAGAAGCTCTTATGGAAGCAAAAGAAGCCGGTAAGATCGGTCACATTGGCGTGACAGCACACTCTGTAGAAGTATTTGAGAAAGCACTCTCCTTCCCGTGGGTTGAGACAATCATGTTCCCGTACAACATCGTAGAGAGCCAGGGTGAAGAGCTCATCGCAAGATGTAAAGAGCAGAATGTTGGCTTCATCGCTATGAAACCGTTAGCAGGCGGCGCCATCGAAGACGGTTCCATCGCAGTTCGTTATATCTGCTCCAACCCGAACGTAACAGTTGTTATCCCGGGTATGTATGATCTGAAAGAGATCGATCAGAACTTTGAAGCAGCTTCAAATGAGGCTCCGCTTACAGAGGAAGAACTTGCAAAGATCGCAGGAGTAAAGAAACAGCTCAGCGGCAACTTCTGCCGTCGTTGTAACTACTGTGCTCCGTGTACTGTCGGCATCAACATTCCGAGCGTATTCTTATTCCAGGGTTACTTAGACCGTTATGGCCTCGGTGACTGGGCAAAAGACCGTTACGCTTCTATGGCTGTAAAAGCAAGCGCATGTGTTGGTTGTGGTGTTTGTGAGACACGCTGCCCGTACAACCTTCCGATCCGTGAGATGTTAAAAGTTGCAGCTGAGAAATTCGGCGCATAATAAGCAAATAAAAACTCGTCCACAGAAATCGCTCATGCGAACTCTTTGGACGAGTTTTCTTATCTCATATTATTTATTTCCCGGGCTGATCGGTGCTTCAGTTGCTGCCTGCGGGCCCATCGGACCATCTCCGGTAACTTCCGGCAACGGAAGATCAATCTTTTCACCGATTTTGTAAGATTTATCGATCATCATGGTTCCGTCCTCTTTAGAAACCTGAACTGTCAGATCGAAGAAATCCCAGATTCCACCAAATGTATCAATTGTGGAAAATGCAACGCCATCTTTCTGAGTTGCCATGATGTTGTTGAACTGCTGAACAAGCTCTACAGCATACTCCGCCGCCTCCTCTTCTGTCGCTTCATTTTTCAGAACCCACACAAGCTTGATAGACTTTGCTTCCATATCCTCTTCATAGCTCATGTCTACGCCAAGCGGATAATAGTCTTCATCCATGAACATGTCCACTACATCTTCATCAACCTGCTCCCATTCAAATACGTATGGATCGGTCTCCTTTGTAATCTGCACGGATTTATCCACTATGATCTGTTCCTCTTCAACTACACCTACCGGAGCTGCTCCTGCCTGAAGTGATGCAAGAGTTTCGTCAGTCACACTACTCTGAGTACAACCGCTCAGAGCAAATACACAAAGAG
>JAZRLX010000035.1:0-9764 GCA_045647085.1 Pilosibacter sp. | reverse complement strand
GCTGAAGTTGTAAACTACAAAGATCTTCTTGATTGTGGTTCCTACAGCGCAGCAAGAGACAAAGGTCTTGTTCGTATCGAGGGTAAAGAATACGTGATCAAAGATGGTGACGTAGTTCTGTTCCGTTTTAATGTGTAAATGGATATTTAGTTGAGTCAACTTGGTAATAAAGAGTCCCAGGTTGGCAGGAATTTTCAAGCGGACACGCTTTCGCTCAGAGAATTGCGTAACGGTACTAAGGCGCTAAAGCGCCAAGTACCGACGAAATTCTATGGTCCTTCTTGAAAACACCTGCCAGCCTGGGACTTTTTCATAGCCGAGTTGATTTAGCTAAATACCGATAATTGCAAATGCTCAGATAACCTGCACTTTTTAGAATATGCAGGGCTGATAAATGTGATGACTGGATTTATGGTGAGAAAATGTTTTTGCATTTCTACTCTTTGTTCAATTCCGTATGCTGTATTCTGCAAACAATTGCAAGGCTTCCGTATATTTTGTACGGACTAATTTCAGCCGCGTAGACCTGTCTGAAGCCCGTTAGGGCTGAGTTTGTCGAAAGCGGCTGATCATAGATGGACGTACAAAATTCGGAAACGTAGCTGGTTTGCAGAATATTGCATATCTGAATGAACAAAAAGAGGAAATGCTTTAAAAAACATTTCCTCCGTTAAATACTCAATTAGTCCTCAAGATCATCCTCACCAACGATCTCATCGTACTCTGCCTCGTCAAGAAGCTCGTCGAATGCGTCAGCTACGATCTCATACTCTTCATCGCTGATGATGTTGTCCAGCTCCGGATTGCCATCTGCATCCTCGCTGTAACGGTATAAGAATACTTCGCCGTCCTCAGCCTCTTTACCGTCTAACGGAAGAAGAGCGATGTAATCGTGGTCGCCTGCTTCGAAGATTGTAAGAACTACACACTCAAGATCGCTGCCGTCTTCCAGTGTGAGTGTTACTGTCATCTCTTCGTTCTCGGACATATTCTGAAAATCAAGATTTTTCTTATCTGTTGCCATTGTAAAATTCTCCTTTAAACTGTTTATTTCAAACTGCTTCAAGCATATCAGCAAACCCGTGAAAAATCAACAACATTCCCTTACAAATCTGGAAATTTCCTGTTTCCTGTGATAGCGTTCACGGACCGCGCACAGGTGCAGTCGCTCTTTGGCTCTTGTCATTGCCACATAGAATAACCGGCGTTCTTCTTCGATATCCGCCGGCAGAGCAGCCTTATGATGAGGGCAAATACCTTCATTTGCATCGACGATAAAGACGATCCGGTATTCCAGCCCCTTGGCACTGTGCATGGTGGATAATGTCACTCCGGATTCTGCCTTTTCGTTATTTCCACGTTTTTGTTCTTTCAATGCCTCTTCATACTGCGCAATATGCTCTTGCCATTGAGCAAATGTTTCGAACCCGACTGCACTCTCTGCCAGCTGATCTGCGATCTCGTACAATTCTTCCGGTTTCAATCGACGAAACTCTGCATATTCTTTTAAATACTGGTCATATCCGACTGCCTTTCGGATATAATTGATCGCCGCTGCCGGTTTCAAACGCCCGATCGTAATGATATCACTTTCCAGATCACAAACGCGCGCCTCCATCCAATCCTTATCCTGATAGAAGTTTTTGACTGCATCCAGCGACACGTCGATCGTATCAAATGCGTCACGACTGAAATAGCGGTTCGGTCGATTCATGATCCTGAAAAAATCACTGCGTTTCCGACTGCCTGCTCCAAGCGATAGGTATGCAAAGAAATCCTTCGCGATCCAGTGACTGTATAAATTAGGGATCGCATCTCTCATAACAAATGGAATGTTGTATTCCATCAGTTTTTCTGCCAAAAGTCCGGATCCACTGCTTGCACGAAACAAAACAGCCATATCTTCATAATGATATCCGGCCTGTTCATAGAGTCGCAGTTTCCTCGCCACATCCTCCATCTCACGAAGTGGATTTTCATAGATCACAGTCTCCACAGGACGACCGACTCCGTGCATCGGAATCAAGGCTTTTTCGTATCGCACTTTATTGCGTTCGATCAGCTTTAGGGATGTCTGGACAATATCCTTGGTGGAACGATAATTCTCTGCCAAAAGCACCTGCTTTGCATTCGGATAATCTTTCATAAAGCCCAACATGATCTCCGGCTTCGCTCCACGGAACCGATAAATGGACTGATCATCGTCACCCACGATGAACAGATTGTTTTCCGGAAGAGCCATCATCCGCACGATCTCATACTGAATTCGGTTAATATCCTGAAATTCATCCACAAGAATATACCGGAACTTTCTCTGCCATGCTGATAGAATATCCGGTCTCTGGGTAAACAATTCGTAGCACATGATCAGCATATCATCGAAATCAATTTTGCCTGTGATCCGCAGCATATCCTCGTATCCTGTATACAGTTTTTTAAACCATTCTTCCGGACAGTTCTGTGAATAGTAATAATCCAGATCGATCCGGCTTCCTTTTACATAGCTGATCTCATTGATCACGGATGAAATAAACTCACTCTCGTCTTCCACTTCCAATTCGGATTTTACCAGAAATTCTTTAAAGAAGCCTCGTTTATCCTCTTCCCCCAGAACATTTCCGGACGGAAATCGATACGCCAGCTTCAGGATCTGGTAAAATACTGAATGAAATGTACCAAAACTGACCTTCTGATAATCTGCCTTAATCCCTTCCGTCAGCTGATAAAAACGCTCTTTCATCTCCGTGGCAGCAGCTTTTGTAAATGTAATCACAAGAATGCTTGAGGGATTGACACCCTGTTCCAGCAATTTCTTGATCCGATGTGTGATCACAGTCGTCTTTCCGGAACCCGGTCCTGCCAATACCATCATCGGACCGTTTTTATGAGAAAGCGCTGCGTTCTGTGCTTCATTAAATCTCATAGTGTATAAAAAGAAATGTTGCGGCATGCAAAAATACACGCCGCAGCATAGAAATTCATGTTTAATTAGATGGATGCCTCAAGAAGAGCAATACCCTTCTTAATTCTCTCGATGGACTCTTCCTTACCGATGATCTCCATGATCTCTGTCGCACCTGCCGGTGTCATCTGTTTACCGGAAACAGCAGTACGGATCGGCCACATAACGAAACCGGTCTTCACACCTGCATCAGCAACATACTGTGACAGAGCTGCGTAAAGAGCATCGTTGGAGTACTCCTCCTGAGCCTCTAAGATCGGAAGAACAGCCTTTAATGTCTCAAGGGAGTTCTCTTTGTTTGTCTTCATCTTCTTATGAGTGTACATCTCCGGATCATACTCCGGAAGTGTCTCAAAGAAATCAACCTGACCAGCGATATCCGGAAGAACTTCGATTCTTGTCTTCACCATAGCCGCGATTTTCTTCAGATCAAACTCTTTTGTAAGCGCTTCTTTGAGGTACGGCTCTGCGATCTCATAGAATGCGTCGAAGTCCATCTTCTTTAAATATTCGCTGTTCATCCAGCGTAATTTTGTCATATCAAATACTGCCGGAGATTTGCTCATATTGTGGTAGTTGAATTCTTTAACTAATTCCTCAAGAGTGAAGAACTCTTCATTTCCGGACGGAGACCAGCCGAGTAACGCTACGAAGTTTACGATCGCTTCTGTGATAAAGCCCTGCTCAAGAAGATCTTCGAAAGAAGAATGACCGCTTCTCTTGGATAATTTCTTATGCTCTTCGTTTGTAATTGTTGGGCAGTGAACGTAAACCGGAACCTCCCAGCCAAATGCCTCATAAAGACGGTTGTACTTCGGAGAAGAGGAAAGGTACTCATTACCTCTGACTACGTGTGTAATACCCATAAGATGGTCATCTACAACGTTTGCAAAGTTGTATGTCGGGAATCCGTCGGATTTGATAAGAACCATATCATCCAGCTCAGAGTTGTCAACGCTGATATCGCCATAGATATCATCGTGGAATGTTGTTGTTCCCTCTTTCGGGTTGTTCTGACGGATAACGAACGGCATACCTGCTGCAAGATTTGCCTCTACTTCTTCTTTGGAAAGGCTTAAGCAGTGCTTATCGTATGTCATGATCTCTTCACCATTTACACTGGATCTTAAGGAATCAAGACGCTCCTGTGTACAGAAACAGTAATAAGCCTCACCTTTTTCAACCAGCATCTTTGCATATTCCATGTAAATGCCGGCTTTCTGACGATCAGACTGAACATACGGACCAAAACCTTTGTCTTTGTCCGGACCTTCATCGTGGATCAGGCCTGTTGTTTCCATAGTTCTGTAAATAATATCAACTGCACCTTCTACAAGACGGCCCTGGTCTGTATCCTCAATACGAAGGATAAAATCTCCATCTTCATGTTTTGCGATAAGGTAGGTATAAAGAGCTGTTCTTAAGTTACCTACATGCATACGGCCTGTCGGGCTCGGTGCAAATCTTGTTCTAACTTTTGCCATAATTGTTTTTCTCCTGTTTCTAATATTTGCTGGGAGCGGACTCCCGAGATATCAAAATAATAATTTATACGGTCATATCTAACAGCATACATGCCAGATTGAAGTATACGATCAGACTCACCGCATCTACGATCGTTGTGATCAATGGTCCTGCCATGATCGCCGGGTCAGCCTTTAAGACTTTGGCTGCGATCGGAAGTGTACAGCCAATCGTCTTTGCGATCACAACTGTCACAAATACACTCAGTACAACCACAAGGCTGATCATCGTGTTGCTCGGGTACTGGATCATCAGACGGATAAAGTTACAAACCGCAAGGATAATTCCCGCGATCAGACCTACTCGGATCTCCTTCCAGATAACCTTCAGAATATCCGTCGGCTCGATCTCTCCAAGGGACATGCCTCGAATGATCATCGCACTGGACTGGCTTCCCGAGTTACCGCCGGTGTTCATAAGCATCGGTGTAAAACTTACCAGAAGCGGGATCGCTGCAAACGCGTTTTCATAACGTTCCAGGATTGCTCCGGAAAGGGTACTGGATAACATTAAGAACAGCAGCCACGGAATACGGTTCTTCGCCAATTCGAAAACACCGGTTCTTAAATACGGCTTTTCAGATGGAAGCATGGCAGCCATCTTTTCGATATCCTCTGTGGCCTCTTCTTCCATAACGTCCATAACGTCATCGACTGTGATAATACCGACAAGGCGATCTTCACTGTCTACAACCGGCATACTGAGAAGGTCGTATTTGTTCATCATCTCTACGACTTCTTCCTGGTCCATCGTTGTTATGGCTTTGATCACATTGTCATCCATGATGTCGCTCAATACGGCGTCAGATGGATTCATGATAAGATTTCTGACCGTAACTACACCTTCCAGACGGCGCTTGGAATCCATTACATAACAGGTGTAGATTGTTTCGGAATCAATTCCGTTTTTTCTGATATAAGCGAAACATTCCTCTACGGTCATATGTTTCTTCAGACCGATGTACTCAGCAGTCATAATACTGCCGGCACTGTTTTCCGGATAGTTCAGGAACTGATTAATCAGTTTTCTGGTTGCCGGTTTCGTATTTTCCATGACACGACGAACGATCGTCGCCGGCATCTCTTCCAGCATATCTACCGCATCATCGACATACAGATCTTCCACGATCTCGGAAAGCTCTCGGTCCGTGATGCTGTTGATAATATCTTCCTGGGATTCCGGATCCAGCTCCGCAAATACTTCCGAAGCCATCTCTTTCGGCAGCATACGGAATACAAGCATCCTGCGCTCCACAGAATCCAGTTCATCCATAAATAAGGCAATATCTACCTCATTTAAATCTAAAAGAGCTTCTTTCAGCTGGCGGTATTTCTTAGCTTTCACCAGCTCCAGTAATTCTTCTAAGTCAAAATTCTCCATTGTCTCGTTGGACATGATCTCGTTCCTCCATTCCATCTTACTACTATCTGGACCGGAGTCAAACGGACACCTTAAAAGCAGCTATCCACATAATGGCTCTCTGCCACTATGCATATCGCCGCCGATTCGGGTTGGGCGTCTGCCTCCATCTTGCGACTTCGACCTTCCATTATGTGTTCACTTCCTCTCTCTTTCGGATTTTATAATTTCGCTCTATTTTACCATTATATGAAAATTTCAGCCAAATATCAATAAAAAAATCCCATTGCCGAACATGTTTTTCAACTCGGAAATAGGATTTTTTGATATTTTTCATAAAATGTTAATCTTCGACTAATCTCAAGCCGGCTGTATCCGTTACCGGAAGAGAAAATGCAATGGATTTTGCTTTTGTCTGCAGACCTGCATCTTTCATAATGGCCTGCATGATCGGATTTTTCAATTCTGTCTGTGTTACGATCAGAACCAGCTCTTTTTCAGAAGCAAGGGATACGCCCATGAACTTCTCAGCCAGTTCCATACCGGTTCCTTTTGCATGGATAACCGTTCCGCCGTATGCACCTGCGCTTCTGGCTGCCTCCATGACCATATTGGTATAACCCGGTTCTGTGATCACAATGATCAGATGATGATCTGTATTCTTCAAAATGGTCTCCTCCTCTTTCTGATAATCCTGTGTCTCTAACAAGAACCGGAGCTGTTTCATTCCTCCGATACTGCTGAGCGGGATCGTAAATGCAATACCGCCGCCCGGTGCATCGATCTTCAGTTTTTTCTCCAGCTGACGTTTTACGGTCAGCCATGTTTTTTCCTCTACGATGGAGAATGAAACGGCTTTCTGATTGGATTCCAGTCCGAGATAATCCAGAATTTCATTGGACGCGGTACCGTAACCCAGAGATAAGAAGGCCACATGCAGATCATTATCCTGATACAGTTCCATGTATCGATTTAGAATTTTACGATCCACGATCGTAGTCATTAAATTTAAACTTCCCATATGATCCTCATTTCTATATTATTACAGTTCGATGATCTCCATATCGATACAGGCATCTGTATCTGCAAAAACTGCGGTATCTGCAATATCTTTGTGAAGCTTTTTCTCTTTCATCTTGCTGATCAATCCCATAACCTGGATCGTGATCAGCGGAGTCATGGCAACCATCGCTACGATACCAAACGCATCGGTAATGATGTTTCCTCCTAAAGCCTCACAAGCACCCATAGCAAACGGGAGCAAGAATGTCGCTGTCATCGGACCGGATGCAACTCCACCGGAGTCGAATGCGATCGCAGTATAGATCTTCGGCACAAAGAAAGAAGTTCCAAGGGCAATCGCATAACCAGGCACTAAGAACCACATGATGGAAATACCTGTTACCACTCGTGTCATAGCAAGACCAACGGACACTGCTACCGCGATTGACAAGCTGTTTCCCATGGCTTTTGCGGAAATTCCGCCGGAAGTCATCTCCTCTACTTGCTTTGTCAGGACAAAAACAGCCGGCTCTGCTTTTACGATGAAATAACCGATGAGCATACCGATCGGAATGATGATCCACGGATAAGAAAGTCCCGCAATCGTCTGTCCAAGATAATTACCTGCCGGCATAAAACCTACATTGGCACCGGTCAGGAACAGAACCAGACCGATATATGTATATACAAGACCAATACCAATCTTGATCAGCGCTCTCTTATTAATATCTCTGGATACTAACTGGAATAATCCAAAGAAGAAGATGATCGGGAATAAGGAAACTGCCATTTCCTTAAAATAATGCGGAAGTTCTACAGCAAATAAACGCCATAACTCAACGGTATCATTGATCACCGGGATGGACTCTGATACCTGCTCTGCAGACTCCGGATTGAAAATCATACCAAGAAGCAGAACTGCGAGGATCGGTCCAATGGAACACATCGCTACCAGACCGAAACTGTCATCTGCAGCATGTTTATCGTTTCGGATCGCAGACACACCGATACCGAACGCCATAATAAACGGAACCGTCATCGGACCGGTTGTTACACCGCCGGAATCAAATGCTACCGCCAGAAAATCTGCCGGAACAAACAGTGTAAGTGCAAAAATAATTACATAAAAAAGAACCAGAAGCCTTGGAAGTGCGATTCCGAACAGCATTCTGAGAAGGGCAAATACCAGGAATGTACCCACACCTGCTGCTACCGCCAAGATCAAGGTCAGATTCGGAACAGATGGAACCTGCTGTGCAAGCACCTGAAGGTCCGGTTCAGAAACGGTGATCACAAAACCCATAATAAAGCTGATCAAGATAACGATGATCAGGCTCTTGGACTTTGTCATGATCGTACCGACACGCTCACCCATCGGGGTCATAGACAGATCCACACCAACGTTAAAAAACAACATTCCGATAACCAGAAGAACAGCTCCCGTTAAAAAGGTCATCAGAATGCTCGGAGGGATTGGTGCAATCGAGAAGCATAAGATCAGTACTATCAGCAAAATTGGAAAAACTGCTTTTAAAGTTTCGCTGAATTTTTCTTTAAATGTTGAACGTAATGAATGCAATTGTACCTAACACCTTTCTAAAATTTAGTTTCTTAAGTATAGCATAGATTTTTCTGTTGTGAACGAGAAAAGGTGTTAATTTTCAAAACTTAACAAAAAATTAACACCTTTTTAAACTTAAATCAATGTATCTATAAAGCTTCTAAAAATCCCCTTAATCTTTTATAAATCTTTTCCTGTCCTGCATCATTTGGATGTAAGCCGTCCGGACAAAACTTCTGCATGATGATATCGACCTGAGGCTGCAGACCACTCGTCGCATACAGATCCAGCACCGGAATTCCATAGAACTCAGTCACACGGCGGATCGCATCCACAAAATCTTTCAGTCTGCGTTCTCCTCGTTCTTCTACCACTCGATGAAGCGGTGTCATAAACACGATCTGAGCATCCGGATATTTCGCAAGAAGCTTTCGGATCAGCACATGACATGCACCATAAAATGTATAAGGAGAACGATCACTCATCATACCCAGCGGTGCATCACCATGCCCAAAGTCATTGGTTCCGCCAAACACAACGATAAGATCCGCATCCGGATCCATCTCTTCGACTCTGGAAATAAAATTCAGATCCCATCGCGGTTCTTCCGATACTGTATGCTGAATGGCAATGCGAGTACCGCTGATGCCATAGCCTCTGTATTCTGCAAGGCCGCAAGCTTCTCCCAAACGCTGCCAGTAGATATTGTGCTCTGTATCTGTTACACCGTGACCCTCTGTAATGCTGTCTCCAAGAAAGTTTGCCTTGATACCTTTGAGATTCATACACGTTCCTCCTTTGATCTATATATGGCCATTATATCATGTTTCTTTCAAAAGACAGAGTCCTTTCTTAATTTTGAAACAAAAAAACCGCAGAACAGGAATCTTCTCAAATTCCCACCCTGCGGTTCATTTCATGCATTTATAAAATCAATTGCCTAGCGCTTCGCACTTCACAATTATTCTGCGTCTTCCTTCTTCTCGGAACGCTCTTTTCTCTCGCCGCGGTCACGTCTGTCGTTACCTCTTCTGTCATCACGACGACGATCGTCTTTACGCTCTTCGCGCTTTGCCGGCTGAGCAAGTTTCTCAACGTCACATGTCATATCTTCCGGTCTCATTGTCAGATTGATTCTGCCCATGCGGTCTACTTCTGCAACTCTAACAGTTACTGTATCACCGATGTTTACAACGTCCTCAACTTTTGCAACTCTCTTATCGGAAAGTTTGGAAATGTGAACCATACCGTCTTTGTTCGGAGCAAGCTCAACGAAAGCACCGAATTCCATGATACGAACAACTTTACCTGTGTAGATCATACCTGCTTCAACTTCTGTTACGATGTTTCTGATGA
>JAZRLX010000034.1:0-13761 GCA_045647085.1 Pilosibacter sp. | reverse complement strand
GTTGCTCCGCCGAGAATGCTCATCGCGTTCTTAGAGAACAACTTACAGGCTGACGGTTCTATCCGTATTCCGGAAGCTTTACAGCCGTATATGGGCGGAAAGAAAGAAATCAGATAATTGATTTTACAATCGAAGCAGGTAATAGGCTGTGGCAGGAATCTGCCACAGCTTTTTTCCAATATTAAGAAGATTTCAGCGATGGATCATTTGATTCACGAGACAGAATAAAGGAGAATGTTGGATGACTGAAAAGAAACAGCCAAGAACGATTCGCCTGGGTACAAGAAAAAGCAAACTTGCCATGGCACAGACAATGATGGTTGCCGAGGCGTTAAAAGAAGCAGAGCCGGGCATTCAGGTTGAAATTGTTCCTGTAGTCACAACCGGAGATAAGATCCTGGATCGTGCTTTAACAGAATTTGGCGGAAAAGGTGTGTTCATTTCCGAATTTGAAGAAGGAATCCTGGCAGGACGTTTTGATGCCGCTGTTCACAGTGCGAAAGATATGCCGATGGAACTGTTGGACGGGCTGCGAGTAGCTGCTGTGTTACCAAGAACGGATGCTGAGGATGTATTTGTTACAGTAAAAGGAAGAGAAATTACCAACCATCCGATGGTGATCGGAACCGGAAGCTTAAGAAGACAGCTTCAGATCTTGGAGCAGAAAGATGCGGTATGCAAACTGATCCGTGGAAATGTAGATACTCGTCTCGCAAAATTATATGACGGACAATATGACGCCATTATCCTGGCCGCAGCCGGTTTAAAGCGACTGGGATTATTTGAAGATGAGAGATTTGAATTTGAGTACCTTCCTACGGATTCCTTTACACCGGCAGGAGGTCAGGCGATCATTGCAATCGAGGCAAAAATCGATTCAGAATTTGCAGAACTGTTTGCGAAGATCAATCATGAACCGTCTGATTTGGCTTTACAGACAGAACGATATACATTGGAATGTCTTGGTGCCGGATGTAATGAAGCAGTTGGCGTATATAGCTGTCTGAAAGAAGAGCAGCTGGTCATTCAGTTATTAAAGGAAACAAAACAAGGACTTGTGCGCCGTGAGGTGAAAGGAGCTCCATCTGAATACAAAGCATTGGTTCATGAGTTGATACGTTCCATCAACCATGGGTTTGTATATTTGGTTGGAGCGGGTCCTGGCGATCCGGAACTGCTTACATTGAAAGGAAAGCGATTATTATCACAGGCAGAAGTCCTTGTGTATGACAGACTTGCATCTCCGGAATTTTTAAATATGGTCCCGGATACATGCGAGAAAATATATGTAGGAAAAGTACCTGGAAACCACAGTATGGTGCAGGATGAGATCAATCAGGTTCTCGTGCACTATGGTCTGAAAGGAAAGAAGATTGTACGTTTAAAAGGCGGAGATCCGTTTGTGTTCGGACGTGGTGGTGAAGAGATCCTTGAATTAGAAAAGTATGGGATTCCCTATGAAGTAGTATCCGGTGTGACATCTCCTGTTGCAGCTTTGGCTCATGCAGGGATTCCGATCACCCATCGAGGGATTGGTCAGAGCTTTCATGTGATCACCGGTCACACAGCGATCAAATCCAAAGGAATTGGTGTTTTAGACGCAGAAGAGGATACTTTAACCGATGGGTTTGCAGAATATGCAAAACTTCAGGGAACATTGGTATTCCTTATGGGGCTTAAAAATCTGGATCTGATCGTAGATCGTCTGATCAAAAACGGAAAGGATCCGAAAACTCAGGCAGCGATCGTGACAGATGGCACACTTCCATCCATGCGATGTGTACGAGGCACTCTGCAGACACTGCCTCAGCTTGCAAAAGAATATGGATTGAAATCACCGGGAATCATTGTGGTAGGTCCCGTTGCCGGTTTTGAGATGACGGCGAAAAAAACGCTGGCATTATCTGGTCTTTCTGTGGGAGTCACAGGTACCGATGCAATCTATGAAAAACTGGCATCTAAACTGTATGCAGAGGGTGCGTCTGTTTCACGTATCGGAAAATCAATGATACTTCCATTGAACGAAGATGTATTAGAGCAGACAGTGAGATCAATCCAATCCTATCAGTGGATCGTATTTACAAGCCGCAATGCGATCGATCTGTTTTTCCGTGCGGTTAGAAACGAAAACATTGACATGCGTGCATTTTGTCATGTAAAATTTGCAGTAGTCGGACGTGGTACCAAAGAGTATCTGGAGCAGTTTGGATTTTATGCAGATTACATGCCGGATGAATTTACTACAGAAAGCCTGGCGAAGGGACTTTCTCTGGTTGTAAAAGCGCGGGAACATGTATTGATTCCGAGAGCAAAGCAAGGCTCCCAACGTTTGACAGAGATATTACAAGAAGCCAATATCGAATATACCGACCTTTCCATTTATGATGTGAAAGCAGAGCAGTCAAAGGTCTCTGATCTGAATGGACTGGATTTCCTGACTTTTGAAAGTGGATCGGGAGTTCGAGGATTTTTTGAAACAGATCCGGAAGAGAAAATTAAGATTCTAAATCATTCCGTTTATCCTGTTTGCATTGGACATGTAACATCGGAGGTCTTAAAAGAATACGGTGTTACACGAGCTCTCGTTGCAAAGGATTATACAGCAGATGGAATCTGTGAGATCCTGAAAGAAGGAGGACATGATGTTAGCAAAAATTCTGGTAGACAATAATACAAGAAATGAATGGAAGGCAGAATGGGGACTTGCAGTATTTATCGAATACGAAGGTCACAAGATCCTGCTAGATGCCGGAACTACACATGTTTTTGCTGAAAATGCTGACATGATGGGTGTGGATCTGAGTGAAGTGGAGTTTGGTGTTCTTTCGCATGCTCATTATGATCACTCTGACGGATTGGACATTTTCTTTGAAAAAAACGACAAGGCGAAGTTCTATCTGCGTAAAGCATGCGACGAAAACTGCTACAGTAAAAAGGGCGGCACTGAACTTTCCTACATTGGAATTAAAGAAGGTTATTTGAAACAGTTCAAAGATCGCTTTGCATATACAGATGAGGACTTGGAAGTGATCCCTGGAGTAACATTACTTCCACATAAGACAAAAGGTCTCGATAAAGTGGGCGAGCATGCAGGGATGTATGTAAAGATTCGTGGTCAGTTTCAGCCGGATTCCTTTGATCATGAGCAGAGCCTGGTATTTGAGACGGACCGTGGTCTGGTTGTCTTTAACAGCTGTTCCCATGGAGGTGCGGATAACATTATCCGCGATGTGCAGAACACATGGCCGGATCAGCAGATTGTGGCGTATATTGGAGGGCTTCATTTATTCCGTTCGTCAGACGACGAAGTGTATGCCTTTGCGAAGAGAGTGAAAGAGACAGGGATCAAGCAGATCCATACCGGACACTGTACAGGAGAACGTGCCATGGAAATCCTGAAGGAAGAACTTGGTGATGTGATCCATGAGTTATATACCGGATTAGAGATAACATTCTAAAGAATTTTGATAATTGCAGAGGAGATTATTATGCAGACAAGAGTAGAAGAAACGATTAAAAGACACGATATCGGTTATAACTGCGCACAGGCTGTAGCTTGTACATACTGTGATCTGGTTGGTGTCGATGAAGAGCTGATGTTTCGCCTGACAGAGGCACTCGGTGGAGGCATGGGTGGTTTAGAAGGTACATGCGGAGCCGTTTCCGGAGCATGTGTTCTTGCCGGAATGAAAGCAAGCACAGGTAATCTGGCAAATCCGAACAGCAAAAAGGATTCTTATCAGCTTTCCAAAGAAATCTTAAAACAGTTTAAAGAGCAGAATGGTTCCGTAATCTGTAAAGAGATCAAAGGTGTAGAAACAGGAAAAGTACTTCGTGCATGCAGCGACTGCATCAAAGATGCAGCAGCAATCGCAGAGAAAGTAATTTTTGAATAAAGAAAGGATGAAATACAGATGGGTTTAGATCAGTGGCTTCCATTTGCGCTGTCTGTGATCAGCGTAATATTTGTAGTTTATGGTACACTCATTTTAAAGAGAAAATGGACACCGATCGGTGCAAAAGTTCTGGTAGAGCCGGAACACCTTGAGGCTTGGTGTAAGAGTGAAGGAAAGACAAAGATCCTTTGGGGTATTGCCATCATGTTCGGCGCATTATATTATGCAAATTTCCTTATTCCGATCATCTGGGCAGGATGTTTTATCGCTATGGCGATCTATTGCATCTACCTCGGTCAGGACAATAACCATAAATATATGAAAAACTAAAAATTGAAAGGCTGTGATGCAAATCACGGCCTTTTCTGTTATAATAAAATAAGTGACTTATGAGTAACCCGAACAATCTTATTACAAGGAGTGAAAGCATGAAATTAAAGAATATGTTGATCGTTGTCAAGGACATTGACCGCTCCAAAGCATTTTACAAAGGACTATTTGGACTTGAGGTCTTAGTGGAATTTGAGGGTAACGCAGTTTTAACAGAAGGTTTGGTATTGCAGGATGCAACAATCTGGGAATCCGTTATAAATAAAAAGGTAGAGTTTGGTACAAGCAATGCTGAACTCTATTTTGAAGAACTTGATATGGATCGGTTTATGGAAAAATTAGGTCAATGGCCGGAGCCGATCGAATACGTGACTCCGTTTACGCAACTTGATTGGGGACAGCGTGTGGTAAGACTTTATGACCCGGATAGACATCTGATCGAAGTACGGGAGTCTATGGATTTGGCTGCCAGACGTTTGAATGATCCGGAGGAGTAAGGTATATGGAGAAACACGATAAGATTTATATCGAACGTCAGAAGAATTACACGAAGCAAATCGGAACATTTGGACCGACAGGAAGCATCAGTGCCAATGGCTGTGGAGCGATCGCAGTTTATAACGTATTGACTTACTTTGGGATTAAAGTGGATTTCATGGATATTGTCAAACGATTTAATCGTCAGTGGTTGTTTTCGACTTCATTTGGCGGCTTTATGGGATCGTATATTTTTTATCTTGCTTATTTATTGATACAGTACCGTTTACAGGTACACTTGATCTTTTTTACACCGAAAGCGATGAATAGGTTCCATTTAGATGATAGATCCGCATTCATCCTTTTATATGGATGGAGAAAAAAGAGAAAGTTAGGAGCGCACTATCAGGCTGGTTTTGGACATGCAGATGGAACCATCACCTTACATAATCCAAATGCAACGTACTTTGGAATACGAGATCTTCTAAAAGAAAAACGAAAAAAAGAGAAGATGTGGCTGTGTATGGGATTGATCGTTCATCAACGATGAGGTAAATGAATTCAATATAAAAGGAGGGGATCCACTAATAGATTCCCTCCTTGATTTTTTATTTGATTTCTGTAAAATCAGCATTCGGAGTTGCCATTAAGGAATAGTTCTCATGATACACTACGAATCCGGGAGCTGCGCCAGGAACTTTTTTCAGCAGTTTTCTTTGCAGATAATCAATTTCCACTTTTGGATTGCTGCGTCCTTTGGAATAGAATGCTGCCAATGCACCGGCTTCTTCATATACACGATCCGGAAGTTCTTTTCCTTCTGTCTTTACAATGACATGAGAGCCTGGAATACCTTTTGCGTGGAACCACCAGTCGTTTCCATTGGCAACTTTAAACGTCAATTCTTCGTTCTGGTAGTTATTCTTTCCAACGTACATATGGAAACCGTCGGTAGAGAGATAGTGGTATGGCTTACTTGTGATTTTTGGTTTTTTTCCACCATTATAGTGACGCTTGATATAACCAAATTCCATCAATTCTTCTTTGATCTGCACCAAGTCTTCTTCTAAACGTGCAATATCCATGGAAGTGCTGATAGACTCCAGATGTTCGACTTCAGCCTGTGTTTGAGCTAACTGCTCTGTAACCGCTTCGTAAGTACGTTTCTGCTTATTATATCTCTCAAAATATTTTTTCGCATTTTCCTGAGCAGTCAATGTCGGATCCAGAGGGATCTTGATATCTTCATTGGTATAATAATTGAGACATGTTAACTCTTTTTCACCACCGGATAGACCATAGCCGTACGTGTTGAGCAGTTCTCCGTAAATACGGAATTTTTCTCTCTTTTCAGTATCTTTTAACTGCTTTTGCTGGAGGTCCAGCTTGCGGACACTGCGTTCCAGAGCATTGGAGATGATCTTACGAAGATCTGTTGATTTCTGATTGATCCTGGATACAGCACTTTTCTCAGCATAATAGCGGTCCAACAATTCGCTGATGGAAGTATAGTCCACCTTCGAATAATCGCCTCCGTCCATCATGGTAAGCGGTACGGAAGCAAATTCCACCGGCTTTTCTCCTTTGTATATAATGTTTGGAGTAAACTTACCGTTTCGAATATCATCCATAACCCAGTTAAGAGCATGGTAAAGATGGGTCAGCTCTGCATCAGAAAAATCTTTTGCAGAAATATCTCCGTCCAGAGAAGCAAGATGGCAGATCTCAGCACCAATTACCGGACTCAGACCGGTCAGATCCATGTATAGTGCCTTGGAAAGCGGATGAGGAGTTGATTTGATCAGCTCTTTAAACTCTGCCTCTGTGATCGTCATCGGATTCTTCTTTTCTCCGGAGTGCGGGATAAACCATGTGCGGCCCGGAAGCACCTCTCGAATGGAACTGACATGAGCCGGGATATGTTTGATGCTGTCCAGGATCATATTATTTTCATCACAGAAAATAATGTTGCTGTGTTTACCCATCAATTCGATGATCAGATATTTTCTTCTCAGATCACCCATTTCATCCAGGTGTTCCACTTCAATTCGTATAATACGCTCCATATCCGGCTGGGTTACAGAGATAATGCGTCCGTTTGCGATATGCTTACGAAGGAGCATACAGAAATTCGGGGCAGTAAGAGGACTCGGCTTATTGTTTTCTGTAAAATAAACCAAAGGAAGGCTGGCATTTGCTGAGATCAGCAGACGAAGCGTTTCTTTGTTTCCCTTTATTGTAAATAGAAGTTCATCTTTCTCCGGCTGTGCGATCTTGGAAATACGTCCGGAAACGATCTTCTGGTTAAGATCATGTACAAGGTTGGCGATTACAATTCCGTCAAAAGCCATGTTATAATCATCCTTTCTAAAAATAAATCCTTTTCATTTTATCATAAGATACAAGCAAATTCAATGAATTCTGTTGACTTGATTTTCTATTTGCCTTATAATTAAACCAACTATGTGAAAGCGAGGCATGTTTAGTATGATTAAAAGCATGACCGGTTTTGGCCGTTTTGAATCCGTGACGGATACAAGCAAGATTTCTGTAGAGATCAAAGCAGTAAATCATCGTTATTTAGACCTTGGTATCAAGATGCCGAAGAAATTCAACTTCTTTGAGTCTGCGATGAGAGGTCTTTTAAAAGATTATATTCAGAGAGGTAAAGTCGATGTATTTGTAACATACGAAGACTATACTGAAGAGAAAGTATCTTTAAAGTACAACAGTTCTTTAGCAGCAGAGTATATGGATAACTTTAAGAAGATGGCGGAGCAGTTCGGCATTGACAACGACGTAAAGGTTTCCATGCTCGCACGTTGTCCGGAAGTTCTTTCCATGGAACAGGTTCCGGAAGATGAGGATCAGATGTGGGCTTTATTATCTGAGGCATTAAAGCATGCAGCAGAGAACTTCGTAGAAACCAGAGTTCGCGAGGGTGAAAACTTAAAGAATGATCTGATCAGCAAACTTGACAATATGTTATCTTTAGTAGATTTTATCGAAACACGTTCCCCGAAGGTGCTCGATGAGTACAGAAAGAAACTGGAAGATAAAGTGAAAGACATGCTTCAGAGCACAACCATCGACGAATCCAGGATCTTAACAGAAGTTACGATCTTTGCGGACAAGATCTGTGTGGATGAAGAGACAGTACGTTTAAGAAGCCATATTGAAGGCATGAAGAAAGAGTTACTGAAGGGCGGCAGCGTTGGCCGTAAGTTGGATTTCATTGCTCAGGAGATGAACCGTGAGTCTAACACCATTCTTTCTAAGTCCAATGATATGGAAATCTCTGATCAGGCGATCATCCTGAAAACAGAGATTGAAAAAGTACGCGAACAGATTCAGAATATTGAATAATCGGAGTGATAAAAACTATGAAACAGCAGGGAATTCTCGCTGTGGTATCCGGTTTCTCCGGAGCCGGCAAAGGTACACTGATGAAAGCGTTATTAGAAAAGTACGACAATTACGCACTTTCTATCTCCGCTACCACAAGAAAACCGCGTGAAGGGGAAGTTCACGGAAGAGAATACTTCTTTATGAGCGTGGACGAGTTTGAAGGCTTGATCGCCAATGATCAGCTGATCGAACATGCAAAATATGTAAGCAACTATTACGGGACACCTCGTTCCTATGTAGAAGAAAAGATGGCAGAGGGAAAAGATGTGATCCTGGAAATTGAAATTCAGGGTGCATTAAAAGTGAAGGAGAAGTTTCCGGAGACACTGCTGATCTTTGTGGTTCCGCCGTCCGCTGAGGAGTTGAAGAAACGCCTGATCGGAAGAGGAACTGAGACGATGGAAGTGATCGAACAGCGCATGAAACGTGCGACTGAGGAAGCAGAAGCGATGGATTCTTACGATTACATCCTTGTTAATGATGACTTAACGAAGGCTGTGGAAAATCTCCATAACCTGATCCAGTCCCAGCATATGCAGTCCGGCTGCAATGCAGAGCTGATCAAAACCATGAAAGAAGAGTTAACAGCCATCGTAGGCTAAACTGATAAATTTTGAAGACTCGAAAGGAGCATAAATTATGTTACATCCATCTTATTCAGATTTAATTGAAGCAGTAAACAAAAATGTTGAGCCGGGCGAGCAGCCGGTTGTACAGAGCCGTTATTCTATCGTTATCGCTGCTGCTAAGAGAGCAAGACAGATCGTGGATGGTTCTGATCCGTTGGTAGCAGGTGCTGCAGGAAAGAAAGCTCTTTCCACAGCTGTACAGGAGCTTTACGAGCAGAAGATTTCTATTATGGGTGAGAATGCTGTAGAAGAGCCGGAGACAGAAGCCGTTGAAGAAACAGCAGAAGAGACTGTAGAAGAATAATGAAACGTTACAGAGGGGCCTGGAGCTTCAATAGCTTTTGAGCGCCTCTGTTTTCCATATGTATGTATATTTCAATTTGAAAGGACGACTTGAATGAAACTACTTTTCATTTCCCTGGGCTGTGATAAAAACCTGGTTGATACAGAAAAAATGCTTGGACTTCTCGGTCATGAAGGTTATTCATTTGTTGATGACGAGACTGCTGCAGATATTATTGTCGTAAATACCTGCTGCTTTATCGGTGATGCGAAAGAAGAAAGTATCAATACCATTCTTGACATGGCCAGAATGAAAGAAGAAGGACAGTGCAAAGCCCTGATCGTAACAGGCTGTCTTGCACAGAGATATAAGGAAGAGATTACTACTGAAATTCCGGAAGTAGATGCAGTACTTGGAACCACTTCCTATGAGGAAATCGCAAAGGCGGTAAAGACTGCTCTTGGCGGTGAGAAAATGCATGTATTTGAGAGTATTGATGCACCTGTAAGTCCGGCGACAGACCGCCTTGTAACAACAGGTGGTCATTATGCATTCTTAAAGATCGCAGAAGGTTGTGATAAACGCTGCACATACTGTATTATTCCTTATCTTCGTGGTAAATTCAGAAGTGTTCCGATGGAACAGCTGATCCATGAGGCCGAGGAACTTGCAGAGAAAGGCGTAAAAGAGCTGATTCTCGTTGCACAGGAGACAACACTCTATGGTAAAGATCTGTACGGTGAGAAAAAGCTTCCGGAGTTATTGAAACGCTTAGCGGCGATTGATGGAATTCAGTGGATCCGTCTCCAGTATTGCTATCCGGAAGAGATTACCGATGAACTGATCGAGACGATCAAACATGAAGAGAAGATCTGCAACTACCTGGATATTCCGATCCAGCACGCAAGTGATGCGATCTTAAAGCGTATGGGCAGAAGAACCAACAACGCTCAGCTTCGAGAATTGATCGCTAAGTTGAGAAGAGAAATTCCGGATATTGCCCTCAGAACAACTCTGATCTCCGGTTTCCCGGGTGAGACAGAAGAAGATCATGAGATTCTTATGGAGTTTGTAGACGAGATGGAATTTGAGCGTCTCGGTGTGTTTGCTTATTCTGCAGAAGAAGATACTCCGGCTTATAATTTCCCGAACCATGTTCCGGATGAGGTGAAAGAAGATCGTCGAGCTGAGATCATGGAGCTTCAGCAGGATATCGCATTCGAAAAGTCTGAGAATATGAAGGGACGCGTTCTTGAAGTCATGATCGAAGGCAAAGTGGCAGATGAAAATGCTTATGTGGGACGTACTTATATGGATAGTCCGAATGTAGACGGTCTGATCTTTGTAAATACCGGATATTCTCTGATGTCCGGAGATTTTGCACGTGTTCGTGTAACAGGTGCATTGGATTATGATTTGATTGGGGAGGTAGAAGATGAATTTACCGAATAAACTCACAGTTCTCCGTGTAATCATGATTCCGTTCTTTGTAGTGATGTTAATGTTAGATGGCGGAACCAATCAGATGTATCGCTATATTGCAGCTTCTATCTTTATCATTGCAAGTTTTACAGATTTTTTGGATGGCAGCATTGCGAGAAAATACGGTCTTGTCACAAACTTTGGTAAGTTTATGGATCCGCTGGCAGATAAACTGTTAGTATGTTCTGCTTTGATCTGTCTGATCGAACTGGGACAGCTTCCGGCCTGGATGGTGCTGATCATCATCAGCCGTGAATTTATCATCAGTGGTTTCCGCCTGGTCGCATCCGATAACGGCGTTGTGATCGCAGCCAGCTATTGGGGAAAATGGAAAACAGTTTTCCAGATGATTTCCGTCATTCTCTTGATCGTAAATGTGGAAGCACTTTCCATGATCACAAACATTGCACTTTGGATCGCACTTGCTCTTACAGTGATCTCCTTAGTGGATTATATTATGAAAAATATTGGTATTCTTACAGAGGGTGATATTTAATGATCAAAACAGAAAAAGGTTTTGCCCAGTTATACAAGATTTACGGCAGAAGCGAGACAGAGGTAAAAGAAATACTTGGTGATATCCTGAATAAAAACGGAAACATCAGTGTTTATACCAGAAAATGCGGAACAGAAGTTCATGTACTTGCAGAACTGGTTGAACAGGATGAAGAAACAGCAAAAAACACATTAAAACCGGTTGCAAAAGAGATTAAGAAGGCCCTTGGTTCAATGGTATACTCAACAAAGGAACATGAAACGATGGAGGAAGCTGTTGTTCGTCTCCTTAATAAATATGAGTTGACTGTTACGACAGCAGAGTCCTGTACCGGTGGTATGATCGCATCCAAGATTGTTAATGTACCGGGAGCGTCCAATGTGTTTAATGAAGGTTTTATTACTTATTCCAATAAGGCAAAGAGAAAACTTTTAGATGTAAGCAAAAACACATTAAAGAAATATGGTGCTGTCAGCGAGCAGACTGTCAAAGAGATGGCTCTTGGCGGCGTGTTTGCAGCAGACAGTGACGCTTGTATCGCAGTTTCCGGTATTGCAGGTCCGGATGGCGGTACCGATGAGAAACCGGTAGGTCTCGTTTACATCGGATGCTGCATCAAGGATGATGTAACAGTAAAAGAGTGCCGTTTCCATGGCTGCAGATATGAAATCCGTGAACAGGCTGCAAATGCTGCTCTGGATCTTTTGCGAGTTTCTATTATAAACAATTACCGTTAGGCGGTGTGATATGCGTTGGTATGAGAGATTATATTTAGGCGAAAAAGCGAAAAAGAACCGTTTTTCTATTCTTCAGGCTGTGCGAAAAGAAAAATCATCCGGATACTATATCCTGACTCCGGCTTCTAATCCTAAGAATCTGCTTGATATTTATTCGGCTCATACATTGAATCAGCCATATTATAAAAAGCAGGACATGTTAATCGTCGGAGTTGCGGCAGATTATGAAGATGCAGCAATCCTTGCCGGTACGATCATCGGAGAAGTATACAAGAAGACCGGTGGTTATGATGTGAACGGTTTCCTGGAAACAGAAATCGGGAAATAACAAAGCAAAAGGAGTGAACCTATGCTCCAAATATTGTTAATGATATTAAAGATTCTGGGAATCCTGATCTTGGTGATTCTCGGAATTATTCTGGCGGTACTGTTGCTGGTGTTATTTGTACCGTTGCGATATCGTGTGGATGCTTCCTTTGACGGAAAACCGGATGGCAGTGTCCTGGTATCGTGGCTGATGCATTTGGTTACCGTTCGGGTCAATTATGATGGTAAAGTAAATGCGCTCGTAAAGGTTCTCTGGTTCCACTTGTTCGATAAAACTGTCTGGCCGACGGAAGAATCAGAGAGTACGAATGTTACAGATAGTGCTGAAGTGACGGTAAGCGCCGCATCGGAAGATGCGATGGATTCGATTGCTCCAATTGAATATGCTCCTGTTCCGGAAGTTGTTGAGCCTGTAAAAACGTCAGTGACTGCTGATGTAACCGAGCATTTAAATACGTCAAATTCAACGGTTTCAGAAACAAGAACGACAGAATCAAAAGAGTCGAAAGAAACGGAAGCGCCGGACGAAACGATGCAGAAGTCAAAATCAGAGATTTTGGTCGAGAAGCTTGTAACCTTAATTCGGAATTTAGTTACAAAAATCAACAGTACGTATCAGCAGCTCTGTGGTAAGGTAGATGCAGGACAGAAAAAGATGGAGCAAATTCGTGCATTTCTGAATGATCAGGCAAACCGTAATACAATCGGTTTACTCTGGAGACAGGCAAAAAAGCTGCTTCGTCATATTCTTCCCAGAAAGATTTCCGGACGTGTACGATTTGGTTTCGAAGATCCGGCTACAACCGGACAGATTTTGATTTATATAAGCCCATTTTATGGACTGTATACAAAAACACTGAAGCTTGAACCTGTGTTTGATGAAAAGGTATTAGATGGTGAGCTTCATGTGAAAGGACATATCCGGGTAGCATCCCTGCTTTGGATCGTGATCCGAGTAGTATTAAATAAGAACTTCCGAGTGCTGTTAAAGAAGGCAAAGGCACTGGGCAAAAAGTAAGGAGGAAACGGTATTATGGCAGAAAATCAGTTCCCGTCAACAGTTGACGCGTTATTTAAGGGAATGGATAATTTTATTACAACTAAAACAGTAGTGGGTGAACCGGTTAAGATTGATGCAAACACAACGATCATTCCGCTCGTAGATGTTTCCTGCGGTATGGCAGCCGGTTCCTTCGCACAGAGTGCTAAAACAAACGGCGGCGGAGGCCTGAGCGCAAAGATGAGCCCGAGTGCGATCCTGGTAATCCAGAATGGTATGACTAAGCTTATTAATATCAAGCATCAGGATGCCATGACAAAGATCATTGATATGGTTCCGGATTTCATGAATCGTTTCATGGGCAAAGACGTTTCTTCTGATGCTGTTGCAAAAGCAGAAGATATGGCTGACGCTGCAGAGACAGTGATCGTAACAGAAGAAGTGAAATAATCAGCTTCTATATAAATTAGGAAAATTATAACAAAAGACCGCATAAGATAGATCATAGACATTCCGAAATCAGGGGAGATGGTATGAAGCGCTTATGCGGTCTTTTGTTGTTTTGTACGGGCTTTGGGATGACCTGGGTATTGATTCTGCCGGACTCCTTTTGGCTTCTTGTCATGGCGGTATCATTTATGATCATCGGATATATATTATTTTGCTGTAAATAATGACAAAAAAAGGGCACCTGTC
>JAZRLX010000033.1:0-3220 GCA_045647085.1 Pilosibacter sp. | reverse complement strand
TTCTTCACAGATTCAATACCTTTCAGACAGCTTGCAATTTTCTTATAGCCTTCACTGGTAGCAATCACCTGACCATTTGTTGCTTTCAGACGGAAGCGGAACTCACCAGCTTTGTCTTTATAAATCTCAAACTTCGGATTCTTTTCTACTGCATATCCCTCTACAGTCTGGTTCTCAACTGCCGCGATCGGAGCATTTTTCTGAACGCTTGCCACACCGTTCTTGCAGGTTGCAAGAGATTTATAAACCTGAGAAGTTGCGATTACCTGGCCGTTGGTAGCCTTTAAGTCAAACTTGTTACCAGTCTCTGTTGTACGAATTACGAATTTTCCCATAATTTTCCTCCTTATTATAGAACACACCCGGCTATTTTATACGCCGGGGGCATACCACATTTCACGTTCTGCTCGCATGCCATAAACAGTTTATTTCTTTTATATTATCACATTTTTCTGATAATTACAACCAAAAACGACAAAAACAAGAAAGAACAGGAAGTGTATTTTCTACAATAAAGTTTACAGATCAAAAAAGCTCCGCCGGGGAATTTCCCGGCAGAGCCTGAATATTTCTTATGCTGTTGTGTAGTTATCGAAATAACCCTGGATCAGAATGATCGGAGTTCCCTTATCACCGGAACCGGATGTAAGGTCACATAAAGAACCGATCAGGTCTGTTAACTGTCTCGGAGTTGTACCCTGAGAAGCCATGTTGCCAACCAGGTTGTCCTGTTTTGCCTTGATGCTGTTAGAGATCGCTTCTTTTAACTCAGCACCGCTTAAGTTAGCGAAATCGTTGTCAGCAAGGTATTTTAACTTCAGCTCGTTCGGAGTACCGATGAGGCCGTCTGTGAATGCCGGGGAAACTACCGGATCTGCTAACTCCCAGATCTTACCCTGCGGATCTTTGAATGCGCCATCGCCGTATACCATAACTTCTACGAGCTTGCCTGTCTTCTCTAAGAGCTTGTTCTGGATCTCAACAACGAGATCTTTACACTCCTTCGGGAACAGTTTGATCTTATCTTCTGTAGACTTGTTGGAGCCGAGTAAGCCGTACTTCTCGTTGTAACCGCTGCCATTTACAGAGGATGTCAGGATATCGTCAAGACCGCAAACCACTTTTGCACCTGCTGCCTTTAAGATACGTTTTGTACGTACTCTTGTGTGGATATCGCAGTTGATGATGCAGTCTGTGTAGTTTAAGATTGTCTTAGCCTGGTTAGCAAAGATAACCTCAACGTCTGCGCCTGCCTCTTTTACAATGCTCATGTAGTAATCTACATAGTCAACGCCTGTGAACTCGTGTACGTTCTCACCGAATAACTCACGATATTTCTCTAATGTAAGAACATCGGAGTACGGGTTAATGCCTGCATCGTCGAGCTGATCGTAAGTTAATAATGCGTTACCAACTTCATCGCTCGGGTAGCTTAACATTAAAACAACTTTCTTGCAGCCCATTGCGATACCTTTTAAGTTGATCGCAAAACGGTTACGGGAAAGGATCGGGAAGATAACACCAACAGTCTCTCCGCCTAATTTTGCCTTTACGTCAGCAGCGATGTCTTCTACGGATGCGTAGTTACCCTGTGAACGTGCAACGATAGACTCAGTAATACCGATAACGTCTCTGTCTCTTAATTCAAATCCTTCACTCTGAGCAGCTGCTAATACGCTGTCAACTGTAATATCTACAAGATTGTCACCTTCGCGAATGATCGGACAACGAACGCCTCTAGAAATTGTTCCAACTAATCTTTCCATTATTTTACCCCCATCTAGTGGTTTAATAGTGTCTCGCCTGCGAGACACTACGCCTGCGGCGGGTCGCATTGCGACATCTTCCTTGTCTCCGCAGTGTGCTCCTCGCGGAGCGTTTGGTTTCATGAAAATAATTTTTCATGGAACCAAATTTTCGTATATATTGTACCACATTTTTCGCAAATTACAAAGTAAAACAATGAAATTCTCTTCAGATTTTCGTTAATTTTACTTATAAAAAAGGAGTCATTTATTAATTTTGCAGGTTCTTTTGATAAGTACTGCTAAAAAAGCACTTATTTAGAAAATCCTGCCAGGCCAAATGCAGCCGGACCGCCATGGGTTGTGATCACGCCTGCGGCCTGAACCCAGGTATAATTTTCAAATCCGCATTCCTTTACAGCCGCCTCGATGCTCTCGCAAACATCACTGCTGATACCAACTGTCTGAACCAGCCAGAGATGGTCTCTCTTCAGATTATAGAGTTCTGCATAATCCTTTACAAGCTGAGCAGCCACTTTTGTCATCTTACCGCGATATTTCTTTGTAGCTGTCAGTTTACCGTCAAGGATTTCAATTGTCGGATGAATATTGAGGATACGGCTTCCAAGGTAAGCCACATTGCTCACACGACCGCCTGCGCGAAGGAATTCCAGATTGTCCGGCATAAAGCACATCTTCGCACGGTCGATCAGTTCGTTAGCCTTTGCGATAGCTTCCTCAATGGTCATATCCGGATTGGCTTCTAAGATCTTTGCCATCTCAATGACAATATTGCTGATGCCGACAGACACCTGTTTTGTGTCAACAAAGTGAATATAGTCGCGACCTTCGCCTGCGATCACACCACTCTGATAAGAACATGTGGTAACTGCAGAATATGCAAGATAGAGAATCTGAGCCTCCGGGAATCTCTCATGGATCTCATCATAGATCGGAGTAAAATCCTCCGGAACACTTCCGCTTGTTGTCGGAAGCTTTCCTGTTTCTTTATAATACTTGCGGATCTCCTCCGGATGGAATGTCATATCATCAACTGTTTTATCGCCAAATGTTACATGCATCGGAACAATATAAATACCATACTTTGCAGCAAGCTCCGGTGTCATATCAGATCCGGTCTCTGTCATTAGAATAATCTTTTTCATGGGAATTCTCCTTTAATTTGATTTCCAAAACATATTCTCATTCTACATTGTTACAACAATCATGTCAAGTAGTTATGATAACTACATACAAATGCCATATTCATATAAAAAGGCAATCCAAATACGAATTGCCTTTTTATCAATATCACTCTGTCAAATCTTTTAACTTTGCAAGACGTGTCAGCGCCTCATCCAATGTCTTCTCTTCTCTCGCAAAATGAAGACGGATCAGGTTGTTCACTTCCTCGCGGAAGAAGCTGGAGCCCGGAACAGCTGCAACGCCAATGTTTTTGATCATCCACTCACAGA
>JAZRLX010000032.1:0-5311 GCA_045647085.1 Pilosibacter sp. | reverse complement strand
AGTTGTGCGAGCCGGCATCTTTGTTTCCATATCAGCCATAAGAGCTGTGTAAGCACATACTCTGTCGTCCTGGCCGTATGCACCGATGAGGCCTCTGTCAAGACCAACGTCTTTTGCCTTGTAAGCCGGTACCATCTCGATCTCAGCGCGTGTGAAATCTTTCTCTGTGATACCATATTTCTCGTTTAACAGCTTCATAGCGAGTAATTTCACCGGCTGTTTTACTTTATCTTCTTCATCTTCGCTCATGAACGGAAGGGAACCGATGATGATATTTAATTCTTCACCCTTTACGCCTTCGCCGAGCTTTCTGCTGTTCTGGTCAGCAGCAAGGTGCGGAAGAAGATCTGTGATGCAGAATACCGGATCGTTCTCATCTTCACCGATCACGATGTCAACCATCTCACCAGTTTTTAAACCAACTGTACCGTGCATTGCAAGCGGAACTGTTGTCCACTGATATTTACGAACACCGCCGTAGTAGTGCGGTTTTAAGTAAGCGATGTCACCCTTTTCAAATAACGGGTTCGGTTTTAAGTCAAGTCTCGGAGAATCGATGTGAGCACCGTTCATACGGATACCTTCCTCCGGGCTTAATGTACCAAATGTTGCTGCAACGAGAGCTTTGCCTCTGTTGTTCCAGAACACTTTGTCGCCTGCTTTGTAAGCTACGTTCTCATCGAACTCTGTGTAGCCTGCTGCTGTTAACATCTTGATCGCTTCTGTTACGCACTCACGCTCTGTCTTACCTGCATCGAGGAACTTCTTGTAACCCTCACAGAATTCATGTGCTGCTTCTAACTGTGCCGGAGCCTCTTTTGCGATATGCGGAGTCTCCCATAACAGTGCTTTTTCTAAATCTTTACCACTCATTGTTACCCTCTCCTTTTGTAAATAAATATATCATTTATCAGGAACTTTTCGGACACAGGTCCGATTACCTCCCCTGTACGGGTCCTATTATTTTGTAAACAACTCCTGACTGTCCAGCATCAAGGTGAACGGTCCGTCATTTACCAAGGAAATCTTCATGTCTGCGCCAAAGATGCCATGCTCTACTTTCTCCACATGTGTCTTGCAGCGCTCCATGAAATATTCATAAAGGCGGTTTGCCTCAGCCGGAGCTCCGGCTTTTACGAAACTCGGTCTGTTTCCTTTGCGGCAGTCTGCATAGAGTGTGAACTGGCTCACTACCAGCACTTCACCACCAACGTCTGCCAGAGAAAGGTTGGTCTTTCCGTTTTCGTCCTCAAAAATACGCAGTTTACAGATCTTGTCAGCCATTTTATCGGCTACTGCTTCATTATCTTCATCAGAAACACCCAGAAGGATAAAAAATCCTTTTCCGATGGAACCGACTACATCGCCGTCCACGCGTACTGTCGCTTCTGTCACTCTCTGAAGTACTGCTCTCATTTATGTTTCCTCCGTGTTGTCTGTTCTCTCATCCGAATACTCTGTGATCGCCTGGTTCAGTGAATACATCTTGGCATCCAGCATATGGACCATATCTGCACAGTCTTTCAGCTCTGCCTCAATGTAATCCGGTGCATGACCTTCAAATTTGTATGCGATCTTATGTTCCAGAGACGCCCAGAAGTCCATGGCAATGGTCCGGATCTGAATTTCCACCTTTGTCTCGATCTTCCCATCACTGAGATAGACCGGGATCGTCACCACCATGTGATAACTCTTGTAACCATTTTCCTTCGGATTTTTAATATAGTCCTTCACATAAAGGACGGTAATGTCGGCCTGCTTTGCGATCATATCCGCGATCGGATAAATATCCGACATGAATGAACAGATAATGCGGATTCCTGCGATATCATTCACATGCTCCACCATGTTATCGATGTCCACTTCCAGCCCCTTGTTTTTCAGCTTTTTCACAATGCTCTGGGGTGTCTTCAATCTGGAAGTCACATGCTCGATCGGATTATAATTGTAAAGCTGGATAAATTCATTGTTCAGGATCTCGATCTTCGTATTGATCGATTTGAGCGCTGAACTATATAAGAACATGGTCGATTTCCACTGATCAACCTGGTCCTTATTTCCGTTACGATTTGTCAATGCACTGTCTCCTCTCATGCACAGGAATCACACCTGCAGTCATACACTCTCCGAGGCAGCTGCAATCACATCACGTCTGTCATTACTAAAATTTCAGACCCTTCAGAAGTGCGCCAAGTCCTGTGCTTGCCTGACCTTCTTCCTTATAATCATATGTCTCGTGAGACTCGGCTTCTGCCTGCTCCTCGAGCAGTTCTTTCATACTGAGGCTGATCTTGTTATTTGCTGTGGAGATGATCTTCACAGTTACTTCCTGACCTTCTTTCAGTACCACACCCGGATGTTTGATCCTCTGTGTGCTGATCTGGGAAATGTGAAGAAGCCCTGTCAGACCATTTTCAAGCGCAACAAATGCACCATAATCTTTTAATGTCTCTACAGTACCATTCATCACAGCGCCCACTTCGCACTTGGCGATCTTTTTATTTGTCTCAGCCTGTTTCTTCTCTCTTGCAGCCTCACGTCCGGATAAAACGAGACGGCGGTTTTCTTCGTCTGCAGTAATAACGGTAGCCTCGATGGTCTTACCATTCCACTCAGCCAGCTCTTCCACATACTCATCAGAAAGACGGGAAGCCGGAATAAATCCACGAATACCCTCAAGGTACACGATCGCACCTGCATTTACCACTTCCTGGATCTTCACCTTCACAATTGTGCGGTCTTCCATCATCTGTCTTAATTTATCCCACGCTAAGATCGCGTTTGCCTCTTTTTTAGAAAGCACCATATTGCCTTCTCCATCATTGGTCGCAAGTACGGTTGCTGTGATCTCATCGCCCGGATGGATCGCTTCCATCATATTAAAATCAGGATCTTCGCTCAGGTCTGCCTTGCGGATCACACCGTCACAGTAAGACTTTAAGTCTACAAGAACTGCGTCCTCTGTCACATCGATGACTGTACCGGTCACCACGTCACCCACTCTGATCTTCTTCAGGGTTGCCTCAAGCTCATCCATCAAATCTGCCATTGTCTGCATGCTGTTACCTCTTTCTGATGCCGGTCCTCCGGCAAAATGTCGCTACTTCTATTTAACCATATTCTGAACAATATTTCCACCCTTTTATTTTCATTCGAACACTTCTGGTCTTCTGCCCCGAAATATGGTATGATAGCTCAAAAGGAGCTGATACAATGAAAGATTTTATAGATTTACATACCCACACCATCGCCAGCGGCCACGCATATGGTACGATTTCAGAGATGATCCATGCAGCTGCACTCAAAGAACTTCCGGTCTTCGGGATCAGTGATCATGCACCGTCCATGCGCGGAACCATGGACGAAGTATACTTCTGGTGCTTTCGAACCATTCCGAGATACGTGGAAGGAGTCCGCGTTCTTTTTGGATGTGAGTTAAATATTATAGACTACAAAGGAACCATCGATTTATCTGAAAAAGCATTAAAACGACTGGACTATACCATCGCCAGCCTCCACGATCTCTGCCTACCATTCGGTACCCGTGAAGAAAATACGGCTGCGATCCTGGGAGCAATGGAAAATCCTTACGTGAAGATCATCGGACATCCGGACGACAGTCGATATCCGCTCGATCTGGAAGCTGTCGTTCGTGGTGCAAAAACATATGGCAAGCTGTTGGAAATCAACAATTCTTCTCTGGCACCGGACAGCAGTCGATCGGGTGCGCGCGAAAACGACCTGATCCTACTGGAACATTGCAAACGATACGAAGTGCCGGTCATCATGGGCAGTGATGCACATTTTACCCACAACGTTGGAAATCATGATTCTTCCCTTGCTGTTATCCGCGAAGCCGGATTTCCGGAAGACCTCGTGGCAAACTTCTCTCCGGATCTTCTTGCAAAATATATCCCTGCAGTTAAAGATTAATATGAATAAAAAAATGGCTGTAAAGCATCTGTTGCTTCACAGCCATTTGTCATGTCGTAAACTATTTCAGTAATTCTGCCACTTGTTTCCAGAGCTTTGCAAGATCTGCCTGATCTTTTAAACGATTGTTCTGGATCCGGATAATGTTATCCAAAGCCGCATTGGCTCCCTCTGCATTGCACTTTTCGTCACAAGTTTTCTTAGCCAGAAGATATGGGTCCATACTCTCAGCCTTCTTTGCCTGCTCAGCTTTCAGTGCATCGATCTTTGCGATGATCTTCTTTGCCTCTCTCGGCTGCTTTTCAGCCTCCAGCCAGGTTACCAGATAAGTAGTCAGTTCTGCATTGCTCTTATCCAGTGCAATGCTTCCCTTTAACATCTCAATATATTTTTCTGAAATCGCTTCTTCGTACTTTGCCTTCTCTTCTTCTGTCGGATTTGCGAAACCTATCAATGGTGTGCAGAACAGACAGAATACTAAACTGACGATAAACATGAGTCGCTTCATCTCTGTATCCTCCTTCGTATCTATCACATTTCCTATGTCATACAGACATCGGGATATATTACTCTAATCGTATTATATCATCTCTACACCAATTCTTCTGGGGCAAAGCTGCGGCAATCATGTGGTAATTCGATCACAAAAACTGCCCCATCCGGTGCACATTCTGCGTAGATCCTGCCACCCATATACTCCAAAGAGGCCTTCGCGATCGCAAGTCCCAGCCCATGATTTCCGTTCTTTCCTTTGTGAAAACGATCAAAGATACATTCAAGTTCTTCCTTTGGAATTCCCGGACCATCATCCCGGATCACGATCCGCACATGTTCTTCCTGCGTCTCCACAGATACTGTCACCTGCATCTTCGCATAGCGGATACAATTGGAGACCACATTGGAAAATGCACGTTCTAAAAGCATTGCATCCACGATCATTTTATGCTCACTTCCAGGTTCGAATACCAACTTTTTACTCTGGGAGAATGCAAATCCTTCTAAAAGTTCCAGTCTTTCTTCTACGAAACTCTCGATATTCATTTCCACCGGAACCACTTGATAACGAAGCTGATCCATTCTGGTCAGCGTCAGAATACCATCCACAACCTCAGTCAGACGGGTGCTTTCATCAAGAATGATCCCGGCTGCCTGAGCAGTATCCTCAAACACACCGCACTGAATACCCTGCGCATAACCACTGATGGACATGAGCGGAGTCCGCAGTTCATGGGACGCATTCTGGAAAAATGTCCGCTCCGCCTGATCTGCCTGCGCCAGCTTTTCCTGCATCTGGTTGATCTCATGTTCTAACTGAATCAGTTCCTTCACAGTCGCTCCTGTCTCTACCTTTTTAAATTTCTTTTCACCGATACCACGG
>JAZRLX010000031.1:0-3009 GCA_045647085.1 Pilosibacter sp. | reverse complement strand
ATACGCATTAACTCAGCTACTGCTACTGTCGGATGTGTATCGTTCAACTGGAATGTTGCCTTCTCATAGAACTTTCTGATGTCGTCATGATTCTCTTTGTATTTTGCTACTGCTCTCTGTACGCTTGCAGAGATGAAGAAGTACTGCTGTTTTAAACGAAGCTCTTTACCTGCGTAGTGGTTGTCGTTCGGATACAGAACCTCAACGATTGTCTTAGCAAGGTTTTCCTGCTCAACAGCTTTCTGATAGTTACCCTTATCGAAGTCAGCAAGGTTGAATGTGTTAACCGGCTGAGCATCCCAGATACGTAAGGAGTTAACAACGTTGTTGCCATAACCAACGATCGGAATATCGTACGGGATAGCCATTACGGACTGGTAACCCTTCTGTACGAAGTTGTTCTTCTTACCATCCCAAACTGTCTCAACATAACCACCGAACTTAACTTCTGTCGCATACTCAGCACGACGGATCTCGAACGGATATCCATCTCTTAACCACTCATCCGGTACCTCGATCTGGTAACCGTCTGTGATCTGCTGTTTGAACATACCGTAACGGTAGCGGATACCGCAGCCGTATGCCGGATAGCCAAGTGTTGCCAGGGAATCAAGGAAACATGCTGCAAGACGGCCAAGACCACCGTTACCAAGTGCCGGGTCTCTCTCCTGGTCCTCGATCGCGTTTAAGTCGAAGCCAAGCTCTTTTAATGCGTCTGCAACATCCTTGCTCTCGCAAAGGTTGATGATGTTGTTACCAAGGAAACGTCCTGTTAAGAACTCCATGGACATGTAGTAAACGATCTTTGCATCGTTCTTGTCGTATTCTTTATGTGTTGCGATCCATCTGTCGATGATCATGTCTTTTACAGCCAGGGATACTGCCTGGTATACCTGCTGCGGTGTTGCCTCGTCGATTGTTTTTCTGTATAAACTTTTTACGTTATATACGACGTCTTTTTTGAACGCTTCCTTATCAATTCTGTAGTTCACGGTCAAAATCCTCCTGTTTCTTGTTTAGACGGTCCCGTTGGTTTTCCCTTCGGGACCGTTTCTGTTGCCTTACATTTGGTTTTTAATTATTTTGTTACCTTCGCTACGCCGAGCATTACGTCTTCGCCGTTGATATTCCATTCTTTTGTATAACCCTTCATTTCTCCGAGGGTGATGCTATCTGCTAATACTTCTTCTTTCAGCTCTTCTGCGTATTTTTTGATGATTTCTGCGATTGTTTCGTTTTTGTCTACGTATACGTAAATGTGGTCCATGACCTCGAAGTCAGCTTCTTTTCTCATTGTCTGTACTTTGGAGATGATCTCTCTGTAGAAGCCTTCTTCCAGAAGTTCCGGAGTCATCTGTGTATCCAGAACAACTGTGATTGTATTGTCACCCTCAGAAACGAAGCCCTCTGTCTGAGCCATGTCGATCAGGAGATCTTCTTTTGTAAGAACAACCTCTGCATCGCCAAAGTTAAATGTGAGTGCTCCTGTCTCATTTAAGGTATCCATAGCTGCGTTGCCATCTAACTCTGTGAGAGCTTTTCTGATGTTGCCAAGCTGTTTGCCGTATTTCGGACCAACAGTCTTGAGCTGCGGCTTGAATGTGTAGGATGTGAATGCACGTACATCGTCTGTAAACTCTACAGCTTTTACGTTTAACTCATCCTCGATGATCTCCTGGTAGAACTCTGCAAGTGCCTGCGGCGCTTTCACGAACATCTTGCCGATCGGCTGACGGTTCTTGATGTTTGCTGTATTTCTTGCAGCACGACCCATAACAACGATCTTGAGAACCTCATCCATGTGTGCTTCTAACTCTTTGTCGATCATTTCTTCATGAACAACCGGGAAGTCGCAAAGGTGGATACTCTCGATCGCATTTGCATCGATGCTTCTAACCATGTTCTGGTAGATCTCTTCTGTCATGAACGGAACCATCGGAGCTGCTGTCTTGGAGATTTCTACAAGAGCTGTGTAGAGAGTCATATAAGCATTGATCTTATCCTGCTCCATACCCTTTGCCCAGAAACGTTCACGGCTTCTTCTTACATACCAGTTGGACATATCATCTACGAACTCCTGAAGTGCTCTTGCAGCCTCCGGGATTCTGTAGTTCTCAAGGTCGTAATCAACTTCCTTGATCGTGGAGTTTAATTTGGAAAGGAGCCACTTATCCATTACGGAAAGTTTCTCATAATCCAGTGTATACTTTGTAGCATCGAAATTATCGATATTTGCGTAAAGTACGAAGAATGCGTAAGTGTTCCAGAGTGTTCCCATGAACTTTCTCTGACCTTCCATTACAGCCTTGCCATGGAAACGGTTCGGTAACCACGGAGCACTGTTGATATAGAAGTACCAGCGGATCGCGTCAGCGCCGTATTTCTCGAGTGCCTCGAACGGGTCAACTGCGTTTCCTTTGGACTTACTCATCTTCTGGCCGTTTTCATCCTGAACGTGACCTAATACGATAACGTTCTGGTACGGCGGTTCGTTGAATAACAGTGTGGATTCTGCAAGCAGGGAATAGAACCATCCGCGAGTCTGGTCAACCGCCTCAGAAATGAACTGAGCCGGGAACTGCTGCTCAAAGAGATCCTTGTTTTCAAACGGATAGTGGTGCTGAGCGAACGGCATTGCACCGGAGTCGAACCAACAGTCAATAACTTCCGGTACACGGTGCATTTCTTTACCGCAATCCGGACATGTGATCGTCACTGCGTCGATGTGCGGACGATGAAGCTCAACGCCGCCTTCCGGATAATTGTTGCTCATGCTCTTTAATTCTTCACGGCTGCCGATGCAGTGCATATGACCGCACTCACATGTCCAAACCGGAAGTGGTGTACCCCAGTAACGGTTTCTGGAGATACCCCAGTCCTGAACATTCTCTAACCAGTCACCGAAACGGCCTTTACCGATGGATTCCGGGATCCAGTTGATCTTGTTGTTGTTTCTGATCAGGTCCTCTTTTACTGCTGTCATCTTGATGAACCAGGACTCACGGGCAT
>JAZRLX010000030.1:0-3142 GCA_045647085.1 Pilosibacter sp. | reverse complement strand
CGCTGCAACTGCGATCGGAGCTACGAGTTCCGGAGCAAGGTTGTTAGCGATGTAGATCGCTGTCGGACCATCGGCACCACCGATAATACCGATTGCTGCACACTCACCCGGTGTGAAGAGGCCAGTTGCATTTGCAAGCATGAATGCTACGAAAATACCGAACTGAGCTGCTGCACCGAGAAGTAAGGAAATCGGGTTCGCAATCAACGGACCGAAGTCTGTCATAGCACCTACGCCCATGAAGATAAGACACGGGAATAAGCTGGATTTAACGCCGCTGTACATGATTCTGAGAACACCGGACTGGTACCAGTTCTCAGCCTCATTCATAAGGCCTGCTAACGGAAGGTTAGCAAGGAACATACCAAAAGCGATCGGAAGCAGGAGGAGCGGTTCAAACTGCTTTACGATTGCCATGTATAATAAAACGAAGGAAATCAGGATCATTACTGCCTGCTGCCATGTAATGGCTGCAAAACCGGACTCAGCCAGTAACTCTCCAAATACTGAGAATACGTTCACGGGGCACCTCCTACTAGTTTAATGTAACCAGTACTGCACCTGTATCTACGGAATCACCGTTGCTTACGCTGATGGATGCTACTGTACCAGCAGCCGGAGCTACGATCTCTGTCTCCATCTTCATAGCTTCCATAACAACTACGCACTGACCATAAGCTACTGCATCGCCAACTTTAACTTTAACGTCAAGAACTTTACCCGGCATCGGAGCTTCTACTGTTGTAGCGCCTGCTGCTGCCGGAGCCGGAGCTGCTACTGGTGCCGGAGCCGGAGCCGGAGCTGCTGCTACCGGAGCCGGAGCTGCTGCGATGATCGGAGCGGAAGCTACTGCTGCTGCGCCTCTGTCAAGCGGCATACGACCGTCTACTCTCTCGATTTCGATTTCATATTTTTTACCATTTAATGTTGCTACGTATTTCATATCAATTACATCCTTTCCTTTTTGTCTGTTTTCATTTTTTTTGATTTTACAGATTGTCTTTACAGTTCTTTGATGCTCACTACGCGAACGTCACCGTCACCAGACAATCTTGCTTCTTCAGTAACTGCTGCTACAAGTACTGCATAAGCTTCTTCATCGATTGCCGGAGCCGGAGCCGCTGCGGCTGCCACTGCTGCCTTCGGAGCCTCTGGTTTAACGATTGCATTGATAACTTTAGAAATGATCACGATAGAAATCGCAATACATGCTAAACATGTGAATACAACCAAGATTCCTAAAAGGGAAATAACCAAAGAATCCATAAAGGTCATTGTCTGACCAGTCCACATAAACTCACCGCACCTCCTTCATTTTTGTTTCACTCTGAAACTAAGTAAATGTGAAATTCCGTATCGTGGAATGCGTTCCATATTTTTCTCAGCGCATAAGGGTGCCTGACAAATAAACACCCACATCTAGCCTTCCTATATGAAAATCCCACAATATCTTAGTGTCAGTATATCAGTTTTCCCGTTAAAAGTCAACAAAGCACCCTCAAAAAGAAAGTCCTTTTTCCAATACAATCTTCTTCATTTTGACCCCTTTCTGTTTACTTTCTTAACTGCCGAACAATACATTGACACCCTCTTCTTCTTATTATAAAATATAAGGTAATCGTTATCCCGAAAGGAGAAAAATACTATGAAAAAAATTGAAAAAGTTACTCTCATTGGCCTTGGTGCCATGGGTGTTTTCTTCGCACCGAGAATTGCCGAAAAGCTTGGCGCGAACTTCAGAATTTTAGCAAGCGGTGCAAGAAAAGAGCGTCTCGAACAGAAAGGTGTAACTGTAAATGGGATCAATTACCGCTTCCCGATCGTTACTCCGGATGTAGAAGGTGATCCGGCCGATCTTGTTATTATCGCAGTAAAAGGCTATGATCTTCCGCAGGCGATCGCTGATATCAAGCATCAGGTTGGCCCGGATACCATTATCCTTTCTGTATTAAACGGTGTTGAAAGCGAGAAACAGGTTGCTGCCGTTTACGGATGGGAGCACATGCTCTATTCTTACATGCGTGTCAGCATCGTAATGAAAGACGGTAAGACTGACTTCAATCCGGAGCTGGGTGTTATTCGTTTTGGTGATGCAAAGAACGATCCGGAACATCTTTCTGAAAATGTTCTCGCATGTAAAGAATTATTTGATGCATGTAATATCAAAAACAAAGTTGATGATGACATGCTCAAAGGCATCTGGTTCAAATTTATGTGTAACGTAGCAGAGAACATGACATGTGCGATGTTCGGTGTTCCATTCGGTGCATTCCAGAAGAGCGACGATGCAAACTACTTCAGAAACGCTGCTATGTGGGAAGTGATCAATATTGCAAATAAACTGGGAATTGATATCGGACAGGCTGAGATCGATCGTCAGAATCACACACTTGGCCGTATCCCGTATGAAAACATGCCGTCCACATTACAGGATCTGAAAAACGGCAAACATACAGAAGTAGATATGTTCGCAGGTACGGTTGTTCGCCTTGGTGAAGAACTCGGTGTTGAGACTCCGATCTGCAAGATGTTCTATCACGGTATCCGCCTGATCGAAGCAAGAATGTTTGGTGAAATCTAATCATACATAACAAAAATGCTGTATTATCTTTTGATAATACAGCATTTTCTTTATTCATCCCATGTGATCAAATTGTTCCAGATCAGGGCCCCTGCTTTTTCCTCAGAGAGTACATATGAGCGGGCAGCATCCTCTTTTGCTCCTAACATATATTCTTTTCGGAAAGGAAAATGCTTCCATTTTCCTGTGATCACAGTCACTCCCATTTCTGCCTCGATTTCCCAGGATAACCTCTCTCCCAGCACACTTTCCGTCTGATATAAAAATACACCATCCAGCAAATTGTCCACATATCTTCCGGACTTATCTGTCATAGAAAATCCCTTTGCCGGTGCATTCAAATAATAATGGTATCCGGTTCTGCCTTCACCGTTCATTTTTCCGCTTTCCCAAATACCTTCTGCAAAGGTGTAACGCGGTTCGTCCAGGATCATGGCCTGGATCGCGTGACATTCTCCCTCCGGTTTTCCATTTTCAAACGTGCCATAAAAGATGGTATTATATCTGGTCAAAACCATACCTTCCATACGTTCACTTGCAGAAAGCGGTTCCAAGTAACGG
>JAZRLX010000029.1:0-10302 GCA_045647085.1 Pilosibacter sp. | reverse complement strand
GTGATCAATGTAAATTATCGTATGGATATTGAGATGGAGTTTTTGGATATCATACGTCAAAATGGATATGAAGCGGGGATATCTTTTATTCATGTGCAAGAAGAACCTGCAGATCGTTGCATGGCAGAAAAACTTCAGATCGAGGAAGGGACAGAAGTACTCGTTGTGAGTCGTGTTTGTACAGCTGACGGAAAACCTGCTATTTATTGTGAGGACATTCTGAAAAAAAGCTTGGTCAAAGAGGCATTTGATCTGAAAGAACTTGAACTTCCTATCTTTCATTTTTTAAAGAACTGCTGCTATGTAGATGCCTATATGGATCTGACGCAACTTCATGCGGTTTTGTCAGATGAAAAGCTGTCAAAGATGTTGGGGATATCAGAAGGTTCTCCATTATTAAATATGGAGGAAGTCGATTATGATATTGATGGTAATGTAATATTTTATTCCAGGCAATATTTTATCGATGAGATGTTTGCTCATACTGTTTTGAGAAAAAAATTATAAATTTGAGTGATGAGAGCTGAGGTTTCAGCTCTTTTTTCTTTGCTTTTTTATGTCATATATGGTTTTAAATGGATTGAAAAATACGACATTATGTCGTATAATGAAATGCGAGATTTTAAAGGTCGACCTATGGGGTCGAGAATATAAGAGGGAGAGAGTCATGAAAGACAAAACGAGTAGCGTAAATAACATCTACAAGCTAGATGGACGTGTGCCGATTTCCAAAGCCATTCCGTTTGGACTCCAGCATGTTTTAGCGATGTTTGTATCGAATCTGGCGCCGATATCGATTATTGCAGCTGCTGCCGGACTTACACAACCGGAAATTGCAATTCTTTTGCAGAACGCAATGTTTGTCGCCGGTATTGCAACCTTGATCCAGTTGTATCCGTTATGGAAAGTCGGTGCAAAACTTCCAATCGTAATGGGTGTCAGTTTTACATTTGTAACAGTATTAAGTACTGTTGCTGTGAATTATGGATATCCGGCCGTAATCGGTGCAGTACTGATCGGCGGTATTTTTGAAGGAACCCTTGGATTACTTGCAAAGTATTGGAGAAGGATCATTTCTCCTATCGTTGCAGCTTCTGTAGTAACTGCCATTGGTTTTTCATTGTTTACCGTGGGTGCACGATCTTTCGGTGGAGGTTATGTGGAAGATTTTGGATCTGCTGAAAATCTGCTTTTGGGTACGATTACATTAGGCGTGTGCCTGACCTGGAACTGTCTGATGAAAGGATACTTAAAGCAGTTGGCAGTGTTAGCCGGTCTGGTTGTTGGATATGTTGTGGCGATTTTCATGGGTAAAGTCGACCTGACCGTTATTTTTGCAGATGGTATTGTTGCACTTCCTAAATTATTGCCGTACAAACCGGAATTTAATATGGGAGCAATTTTCTCTGTATGCATCATTTATCTTGTTTCTGCTGCAGAGACGATCGGTGATACAACTGCGATGGTTTCTTCCGGATTAGATCGAGAAATTTCGGATCAGGAAATATCCGGTTCCCTGGCATGTGATGGTTATTCATCTGTAGTTTCATCATTGTTTGGCTGTCCGCCGGTTACATCCTTCTCACAGAATGTCGGTCTGATCGCGATGACAAAAGTGGTGAACCGCTTCACAATTATGACTGGAGCGATCTGTATGATGTGTGCAGGTTTATTACCGCCTGTTGGAAACTTTTTTGCATCTCTTCCGGAGTCAGTACTTGGAGGATGTACGATCATGATGTTCGGAACCATCCTTACATCCGGTATGCAGATGGTTGCAAATGCGGGATTTACACAGCGTAACGTAACAATTGCAGCGCTTTCCTTATCGATTGGTATTGGATTTACAACTGCGAGTGAGATCGGTCTCTGGCATATTTTCCCGGAGATGATCCAGAGTGTATTTTCTGCCAATGTAGTAGCAGTTGTATTCGTGGCTTCCATTATTTTAAATATGATTTTACCGAAAAATATGGAAGTAGAAAGAATTAATCATTAGTTTTAACTTGAGGAATTAATATGTTAGAAAAAATCTTTAAATTAAAAGAAAACGGTACAGATATCAGAACCGAGATTGTTGCCGGTATTACCACTTTTATGACCATGGCATATATTTTGGCAGTAAACCCGAGCATCCTTAGTGAAGCCGGTATGGATGCAGGAGCGGTTCTTCTTGCAACTTGTCTTGCCTCCTTTATTGGAACACTTTGCATGGCATTTATGGCTAATATGCCATTTGCACTTTCCGCAGGTATGGGACTGAATGCATACCTTGCTTATACAGTTGTTCTTGGACAGGGAATCTCCTGGCAGATCGCTCTGTTTGCCGTATTTGTAGAAGGTATTGTATTTATCATCATGTCCCTTACCAATGTTCGTGAAGCAATTTTTAATGCGATCCCGTTAACATTAAAACAGGGTGTATCCGTAGGTATCGGACTCTTTATCGCTTTCATTGGCCTTCAGAATGCAGGACTTTGTGTAGATTCCTCTACTTTAGTTACAATTACAAGTTTTACAGAAAACTTTAATACACATGGTATTTGTGCATTGCTCGCAGTTGTTGGATTTTTAGCAACATCCATTCTCCACATCCGAAAAGTAAAAGGTGGAATTCTCTACGGTATTGTCATTACTTGGGGTCTGGGAATGATTTGTGAGCTTGCCGGAATTTATGTACCAAATCCGGAAATCGGTGCATATAGCCTTTTCCCGGCTGGAATCATGAGTGCAGATTTCTCTGCTTTAGGAAAAACATTTGGTCAGTGTTTTAAAATTGATTTTAGCGGTGTTGGTATTTTTAACTTTATCGCAATTACATTCTCATTCCTGTTTGTTGATTTATTTGATACATTGGGCACATTGATCGGTGTAAGTACAAAGGCGGGTATGTTAGATGAAAACGGACGTCTTCCGAGAATTAAACCGGCCCTTCTGTCTGATGCAATTGCGACATCTGCAGGTGCGGTTCTCGGTACATCAACAACGACAACTTTCGTAGAGTCTTCCGCCGGTGTTGCTGTTGGCGGACGTACAGGTCTTACTGCTTTAACAACAGGTATTCTGTTCTTACTTGCAACATTATTTGCACCGTTATTTACATCCATTCCTTCTTTTGCGACAGCACCTGCACTGATTTTTGTAGGCTTCCTGATGTTTGAAGAAGTAGTAAATATCGACTTTACTGATAAGAACCTTACAGAAGCAATTCCGGCATATCTTTGCATCCTTGCAATGCCGCTGTTCTATAGTATTTCAGAGGGTATCTGTATCGGCGTTATTTCTTACGTTGTATTACAGGTTGCAACCGGTAAAGCAAAGAAGGTTCCGCTTCTTATGTATGTACTTGCTGTATTATTCGTTCTGAAATATGTATTTTTATAAGATTTAATGAAATAAAAAATGAGGTTGCTGCTGCAGCCTCATTTTTTTGTATAGATAAATTACTGAAGAGTTCGGAAGAAACGTACTGTTTGATCAATCTTTTTCATAAGTACATCGAACATCTGTGGTGTCAGGGACTGGGCGCCGTCGCACAGTGCTTTTTCCGGATTATTGTGAACTTCGATCATAAGACCATCGGCACCAGCAGCGATGGCAGCCATGGACAATGGATCAACCAGGGAACGGATTCCGGCAGCATGGCTTGGATCTACAATGATCGGAAGATGAGTCTTCTCTTTTAACATCGGGATTGCAGATATGTCCAACGTATTTCTGGTTGCAGTCTCGAAGGTACGGATACCGCGTTCGCAGAGGATGACATTTTCATTTCCGCCAGCCATAATATATTCGGCACTCATGAGAAACTCACTTAACGTATTTGCCAGTCCTCGTTTTAAAAGAATTGGTTTGTTGATCTTTCCGAGTTCTTTTAAAAGCTCAAAGTTTTGCATGTTTCTTGCACCGACCTGGATCACGTCCACGTCCTCGAAGAGAGGAAGATGTTCAGGACTCATGATTTCCGTTACAACCGGGAGACCGGTGGCTTTTTTGGCTTCTAAAAGGAGATCAAGTCCCTGTTCATGAAGTCCCTGGAAAGCATATGGGGAAGTACGTGGTTTAAAAGCACCGCCGCGGAGCAGGCGTGCACCGGATCTTTTTACGTCTTCTGCCACCTCGATAATCTGTTCCTTTGTCTCAATAGAACATGGTCCTGCAATGACTTGAAAATGTCCATCACCAATTTTATGTCCGCAAATGTCGATGACAGTATTTTCCGGGTGCATGGAACGATTCGCTTTTTTATATGGTTCACGGATTCTTCTGACACTGTCTACAACGTCAAGCGCACGAAGCCAGTCTTCATGCACATGGGCTGTATCACCGATCAGACCGATCAGGGTAGCCTGAGTACCTTCGGAAAGATGAAGCTTAAATCCCTGGTCTATTAATTCTTGTTTTAGTTCTTCAACCTTCGCAGGATTTGCATGTTGTTTTAAGATGATGATCATAAAAGAGATTCTCCTTTAGTTGCTAAGTTTGCGATGATCTCTACGCATTCTTCGATCCCAAGATTTCCACTGTTCAGGCAAAGATCATAGTTTTTCGGTTTGCCCCACTCATTGCCGGTATAGAACTGATAATATTCTTTTCTCTTTTTATCAATCGTGCGTATATGGTTCTCCATCTGTTTTATATCGACAGAAGGATCTTCTTCCAGTTCCATCAGACGTTCCAAACGCTTCTTCAGACTTGCGCAGATAAAAACTTTAAAGGAATCTTCGATGATCACATCGGAGCAGCGGCCGATGATGACGCATGGACCGTTTTGCGCCAGCTGTTTGATGATCTTTGTCTGGATCACAAAAAGCTGATCGGAAACCGGTATCTCGTAGGTTGGTGAGAATGGATCAATCGTTTCATATGTGGTGGTCGGACGTTCCTTTCCGGCGATCACTTCGTCATTTGCATGGAAGATTTCGGCAGAAATATTGCTGTCTTCGGAAGCCAGTGTGATCAATTCTTTATCATAAAAAGGAATTCCAAGTTTTTGTGCCAGGCGGAAACCAATTTCGCGGCCGCCGCTTCCGAATTCACGACTGATGGAAATAATTTTGCTCATAAGACTTGCCTCCTTTGTAATGTCAAGTAATGCTATTGACATAATAGCATATTTTCTTTAAATTTCCAAGTTTTCTCTTTTATTTCCAGATAGTTTCGTGTATATTAATAGGAAAGATGTAATCTGGAGAAGAGGAGGGATTTTATGACTCTGAACCAATTGAGAAATGTGATCGCCATCGCGGATACAGGATCTATGAATGAGGCCGCGAAACAGTTATATATTGCCCAGCCCAGCTTATCCCAGTCTGTACGAGAACTGGAAAAAGAAATTGGTGTGGAATTATTCCGACGTGGAAACCGTGGAGTGGCTCTGACTCTGGAAGGCGAGGAATTTTTAAGTTATGCCAGACAGGTCATTGAACAGTACGAGCTGATAGAAAACCGTTATGTAGAAAAGAAAAATGTCAAAAAGAAATTCGGCGTGAGCATGCAGCATTATACGTTCGCTGTCAATGCATTTATCGAGCTGGTAAAGCAGTTTGATATGGACGAGTATGAGTTTGCCGTACGTGAGGAGAAAACATATGAGGTAATTGATGATGTCAAGAATTTCCGAAGTGAGATCGGAATCTTGTACGTCAATGATTTCAACCGAAAAGTATTATTTAAATTGTTCGAGGAATCGGAGTTGGAATTCCACCCACTGATGGATTGCGGAACGTATGTATATCTTTGGGAGGGGCATCCGCTTGCAGGAAAAACAGAGATCGCGTTGGAAGAATTAGAAGAATTTCCGTGTCTTTCTTTCGAACAGGGTACATTTAACTCCTTTTACTTTGCGGAGGAAGTGCTGAGTACTTACAAATATAAACGCTTGATCAAGGCGAATGACAGAGGTACTCTGTTAAATCTAATGCGTGGTTTAAATGCGTACACCCTTTGTTCTGGTATTACATGTGAAAGTCTGAATGGTCCGGACTACGGTGCAGTGAAATTAAAGTCTGATGAGATCATGACGATCGGTTATATTAAGCGGAAAGGCGTGGCGCTCAGCCCGTTGGGTCAGAAATATCTGGAGGAGATTGATCGATATATTGAGGCAGATAAGAGCAGTTGGTTATAGGATAAACCTATAACTAGCTGTTTTTTTTACATATTAGACGAAAAAAAACGCTTATGGTATTATGTCTAGCGTATGGAAGATACAGCGAGGGCGTTCAAGTTTTTTCTTTGAAAGCGTAATCTCCCCACGATATCGACAGAGGATTCAGCGATCTCTTGTCGACGCGTTTGACCGCCCTGTCTGTATCTTCTATATCTTTATACTTTTGGCTTCAGTATAGTGCGGTGATAGTTGGATAAAGTACAAGGTGAAAGATATAGAGTTTGGATTGGAGCGTGATGTCAGGTGAAGATTAAAGATATTTTAGCACAGGATAAACCTGTGCTTTCTTTTGAAGTTTTTCCGCCAAAGGAAGAGGCAGCATTTGACCCGGTGGAGAAAGCAGCTTTCGAGATCGCAAAGTTATCACCTGCATTTATGAGTGTGACTTACGGAGCCGGAGGCGGTACCAGCAAATATACGGTTGAGATCGCAGCAGATCTGAAGAAGAAATTTGGGGTGACAGCTCTGGCTCATTTGACTTGTGTTGCGTCCTCCAGAGAGCATGTACATCGTGTGGTAGAGCGTCTGAAAGAGCATGATATTCATAATATTATGGCTCTTCGCGGAGATATTCCGAAAGATGGTGTGATCCATCACGACTATAAGTATGCCAGCGAGTTGATCGCGGAATTGAAAACCCTAGGTGACTTTTGTATCGGAGGCGCCTGCTATCCGGAGGGGCATGTGGAGTCCGCGACGATGGCTGAGGACATTCTTCATTTAAAGGAGAAGGTGGACGCAGGATGTGATTTCCTGACGACGCAGATGTTTTTTGATAATGATCTGTTGTACAACTTTTTGTATCAGATTCGTGATAAAGGGATAACAGTCCCGGTCGTGGCAGGCATTATGCCGGTGACCAATGCGAAGCAGATGAAGAAGATCTTATCCATGTCCGGTGCACACATTCCGGAGAAGTTTCGTGTGATCTTGGATAAATTCGGAGACAATCCGGCTGCCATGCATCAGGCAGGTGTGGCTTATGCGACAGATCAGATTGTGGACTTGATCGCTAACGGAGTCAATGCGATCCATGTGTATTCGATGAATAAACCGGATGTGGCTGCTCAGATCAAGCGCAGTATGTCGGAGATCATTGTGTAGAAGTTTGACGGAGGACTGCGAAATGGCAGTTGATATAGAAAGAAAAGAAATATATCGTTATCTGGGATATCGCGGACAGGAAGCAGATCAGGCGACGAAAGCGCTGGTGGAGTCTTGTGTGGATGAATTGATGAGGACAGCGGAGCCCAAAGCTGTGTTTAAGGAATATCCGATCGCGATAACAGAAGACGGAAGAATTGATTTTGGACATTTTCGAGTAAAAAGTAATAATCTGGCGAAGAACCTGGGCGGATGCGACCGGGTTCTTTTGGTCGCTGTAACTTTGGGGCTGGGAGTAGACCGTTTACTGACAAAGTATGGAAAACTGCAGGTTTCAAGAGCAGTTGTTTTGCAAGCTGCCGCCGCGGCTATGATCGAAGCATACTGCAATAAACGGTGTGATGAGTGGAAACAGCAATATGAGAAACAAGGACGATATCTAAGACCAAGATATTCACCGGGTTATGGGGATTTTTCACTGGAATTTCAACCGGTGATCTTACATGAACTGGATACAGGAAAACAGATTGGGATCGCTCTGACAGACGGAGGGCTGATGGTTCCGACAAAGTCTGTGACAGCTGTGATCGGATTGAGCACGATAAAAGAATCCTGCCATATTGAGGGCTGTGAAACCTGTGATAATGAGAACTGTCCGTATCGAAGGATATGAGAAATGGAGGAGCCAGATGGGGATTCGTAAAGAATTAAAAGAGAGACGCTTATTTTTTGACGGTGGCATGGGAAGTCTTTTACAGGCAAAGGGATTAAAGCCGGGCGAACTTCCTGAGACATGGAATCTGCTCCATCCGGAGATCATTGTGGAGATTCACTTGGACTATCTGAAGGCAGGTTCGGACATTATTACGACGAATACGTTCGGCGTGAATCGATTCAAATATCATAAAGAAAACGGATATTCCGTAGAGGAAGTGGTAGCTGCAGCTGTTGGCAATGCGAAAAGGGCAGTAGAGTTAGCGGATCATGGTTTCGTGGCTTTGGATCTGGGACCGACAGGAAAACTGTTAGAGCCGTACGGAACACTTGGGTTTGAAGAGGCATGTGATGTTTATAAAGAGGTTGTCCGTGCCGGTGTGGCAGCGGGAGCGGATCTGATCATTATCGAGACCATGGGAGACAGTTATGAACTGAAAGCAGCCGTACTTGCAGCCAAAGAAGAAAGTGAACTTCCGATCTTTGCAACCGTAACCTTAGATGAAAAAGGAAAGATGTTGACCGGAGGAAATGTAGAATCTGTGACTGCACTTCTCGAAGGTCTTAGCGTGGATGTGATCGGTCTCAATTGTGGACTTGGACCGGTTCAATTGCTCCCACTGATCCGGAAAATGGTGGATGTTGCTTCTGTTCCGGTTATGGTAAATCCAAATGCAGGACTTCCGAGAAGCGAAGGCGGAAAGACCGTTTATGATATTGATTCTGATCAATTTGCGGAGACCATGCGTGTGATCGCAGAGAGCGGAGTGTCTGTTCTTGGAGGTTGCTGTGGAACGACACCGGAACATATTGCTAAGATGTATGCTGCATGCAAAGATGTTCCGAAGCCAATTGCGGTGAAGAAGGAACGAACGGTTATCTCTTCCTATTCACATGCAGTAGAGTTTGGAAAAAAGCCGGTGCTCATCGGAGAGTGTATCAATCCGACCGGAAAACCTAAGTTCAAACAGGCATTAAAAGATCATGACATGGCTTACATTTTAAATGTAGGTGTGGCTCAGCAGGAAAGTCGAGCAGAAGTTTTGGATGTCAATGTGGGACTCCCAGGGATTGACGAGTCTGCGATGATGGTGGATGTAGTAAAAGAACTGCAAAGTGTTCTGGATCTTCCGCTTCAGATCGATACTGCGAATGTGCAGGCGATGGAACAGGCAATGCGCATTTATAATGGTAAACCGTTGATCAATTCCGTAAATGGAAAGAAGGAATCGATGGAAACGGTATTTCCGCTGGTAAAGAAATATGGTGGCGTTGTGGTGGCTCTTTGTCTGGACGAAGATGGTATCCCGGAGACAGCAGATGGTCGAATTGCGATTGCGAAGAAGATTTATGAAACAGCCGCAGAGTATGGAATTGAGAAGAACGATATTTTGATCGATGCTCTTTGCATGGCGGTAAGTTCTGATAAAAATGGTGCCCTTGTGACGCTGGAGACAGTGAAGAGAGTTCATGAGGAGTTGGGTGGAAAGACAGTGCTCGGAGTGTCAAATGTATCGTTCGGACTTCCGATGCGTGAACACATTAATTCTGCATTTTTCATGATGGCACTTCAGAACGGACTTTCAGCGGCGATCATCAATCCGAATTCAGAAGCGATGATGGCAGTGTACGACAGTTTTCTGGTTCTGACAGCTCAGGATGAAAACTGTGGAAATTATGTTGGTGTGTATGCAGAAAAAGAAGCTGCGAAAAAGTCAGTATCTGTTAAGGCGCCTAATGGCGGAAATGAAACACATAATGAGTCCGCGATGAAAAAGAGCATCATCCGAGGATTGACAAAGGCAGCGAAAGAGGCGGCCAGAGAAGCATTGGAACATAAGGATGCTTTGACGATCATTAATGAAGACATGATACCGGCACTGGATGAGGTCGGGAAAGGTTTTGAGGAGGGAACAATATTCCTTCCGCAATTACTGATGAGCGCGGAGGCTGCAAAAGCAGCATTTGCTGTGATAAAAGAAAAAATGGCACAGGAAGGTGTGGTACAAGAAAAACGCAGCAAAGTAATTCTGGCAACGGTGCAAGGAGACATTCATGATATCGGAAAGAATATTGTGAAGGTCCTTCTGGAAAACTATAGCTTTGATGTGATCGATCTCGGCCGTGATGTGGCTCCGGATAAGATCGTAGAATGTGTGATCACAGAGCAGGTTCCGGTGGTGGGACTCAGTGCGCTGATGACGACAACTGTTCCGGCGATGGAGGAAACGATCCGCCAGCTTCGTGAAAAAACACCGGAAGTGAAGATCATGGTCGGTGGAGCAGTCCTGACAGAAGACTATGCGGCAGCG
>JAZRLX010000028.1:0-1964 GCA_045647085.1 Pilosibacter sp. | reverse complement strand
TGTCAATGATCTCCTGAATATCACCATTCATGATCGGATCCAGTCTGTACAGAGTCAGTTTGATTCTGTGCTCTGTTACACGGCCCTGCGGGAAGTTGTAAGTACGGATCTTCTCGGAACGGTCACCTGTACCGATCTGGGAACGACGCTCTGCTGCCTCTTCATTCTGACGGCGCTCAAGCTCCATGTCATATAACTTGGAACGGAGTAAACGGAACGCTTTTTCTTTGTTCTGCAGCTGAGACTTCTCAGTCTGGCTGTAGATCACGATACCGGTCGGCATATGTGTTAAACGAACCGCTGAGTCAGTTGTGTTGACACACTGACCACCGTTACCGGACGCACGCATTACGTCGATACGGATATCTTTATCCTCGATCACGATATCGAACTCCTCAGCCTCCGGCATAATAGCAACGGTTGCTGTGGATGTGTGGATACGACCGCCGGACTCAGTCTCCGGAACACGCTGTACACGGTGTACACCGGACTCATATTTTAATTTAGAATATGCACCCTGACCTGTGATCATGAATTCAACTTCTTTCATACCGCCGATTCCACTCTCACTTACGTTGATCAGCTCGCATTTCCATCTCTGGCTCTCTGCGTAGTGCACATACATACGGTATAACTCAGCTGCGAATAATGCTGCCTCGTCTCCGCCTGCGCCTGCACGGATCTCAACGATAACGTTCTTGTCATCGTTCGGGTCTTTCGGAAGAAGAAGGATCTTGATCTTATTTTCAAGTTCTTCGATTGCCTTCTTTGCGTCAGCAAGCTCCTCTTTTGCAAGCTCTCTTAAATCTTCATCGGACTCTTCCTCGAGAAGGAAAAGGCTGTCTTCTACAGTCTGTTTTGCCTGAACATACTCTTTGTATGTCTCTACTAACGGAGTCAGGTCTGCCTGCTCTTTCATAAGAGCGCGGAACTTTCTCTGATCGTCAGTAACGGACGGGTTGCTCAGTTCAAACATAATTTCTTCATAATGTTTTACAATGTCTTCTAAACGGTCAAACATGGGTAACCTCCTGTTACACTTGGTTGCAGCTGCCAAGAATCCTTACACAGTCTGCCATCTGCCGCAGACCACTCGGTCGTTGCCTGCCAGATCTTTGATTGTCTTTGTATCTTTAAATCCATGAGTTCTCAGCAGGTTTTCCACTGCTTCACCCTGGTCATGTCCGATTTCAAAATATACGGAACCGTTTTCCTTTAAGAACCTGCCGCATTCTTCTGCCAGTTTCTCATAGAAGAACAGTCCGTCCTCCGTACCATCCAGTGCACTTCTCGGCTCGAAGTCACGGACTTCCGGCTCCAGTTCCTCGATCACATCACTCGGGATGTACGGAGGATTGGATACGATTATATCAAATTTATCTGCATGTTGATCGAATGCTGCGAACAAGTCACTGTGTCGGAAACGGATCGGTTTCTGCAGTAATTTCTCTGCATTCTTTTCCGCTACCTTCAACGCTTCTGTTGAAATATCAGCAGCCTCTACATGATGATATCCGCCATGCACCGCAAGGCTGATCGCGATACATCCGGAACCGGTACACATATCAAGAAGTTTGATATCCTTCTCTTTGTGATCTGCCAGAACCAGCTCTACCAGCGTCTCCGTATCTTGTCGCGGGATCAACGTATGGCGGTTCACATAGAACTCCAGCCCCATAAACTCCTGCGTACCGAGAATATGCTGGAGCGGCTCGCGATTTGCACGTCGCGCGATACCTTCCATGTACTCCTTGAGAGCTTCCTCTGTCGGCTCCGCATTTCGGACAGAACACATAAAATACTGCATCCTGCTGATCCCGAATGCATGCTCAAAGAGATACCATGCATCTAAATTGTATTCTGTAATTCCTGCGTCCTGCAGTTTCTTCTGGCCTGATGCCAGGATCTGAGCCCAAGTCTGCATTATTCCTCAGCCTCCGCTTTTTCGAAATATCCCTTCGGAT
>JAZRLX010000027.1:0-2679 GCA_045647085.1 Pilosibacter sp. | reverse complement strand
TCACTTGCAGAAAATGGTATGGCACCGATTCTTTTGGAACAGGGTGATCCGGTCGAAGTTCGTGCCAAAAAGGTCGAAGAGTTCTGGAAGAATGGATTTTCTCATCTCGATGTAAAATCCAACGTACAGTTTGGCGAAGGCGGAGCCGGAACATTTTCAGATGGCAAGCTGAATACACTGGTAAAAGATGTATCCGGAAGAAATAAGAAAGTGTTAGAGTTATTCGTAGAAACCGGAGCCGATGAAGAGATTCTTTATGACAGCAAACCACACATCGGAACAGACGTACTTCAGACAGTTGTAAAAAACATCCGTATGCGCATTCTTGAAAGTGGCGGAGATGTTCGTTTCAACAGTTGCGTGAAAGAACTGATAATTGAAGATAACGCCATCAGTGGTGTGAAACTGGAAGATGGCAGCATCATCGAAACGAATCATGTGATCCTTGCGATCGGTCACAGTTCACGTGAGTTTTTCAAGACACTGAATGAACAGCAGATCATGATGGAACCGAAAGCATTTGCAGTCGGTCTTCGCGTTCAGCATCCGCAGAGCATGATGAATCTTTCTCAGTATGGAAGAGAAGATGCAGGAGATCTGGGCGCTGCACCATACAAAGTGACAGCAAAGACATCCAGTGGAAGGGGCGTATACTCATTCTGTATGTGTCCGGGCGGATTTGTTGTAAATGCGTCCTCAGAAGAAGGCAGACTGGCTGTAAACGGTATGAGTTATTATAAACGAGGCGGAGAGAATGCCAACAGCGCGATCATTGTCTCTGTAACACCGGAAGATTTTCCGGAATCCGGACCACTGGGCGGAATTGAATTCCAGAGAAAGTTAGAAGAGAAAGCCTTTGAACTGGGAAACGGAAAGATTCCGGTACAGTTATATGGAGATTTTGTCGCAGATCAGATATCAGAGTCCTTTGGAGAAGTGAATCCACAGATCTGCGGATCGTATGCATTTGCGAACTTGCGTGGTTTGATGACAGAGGAAATGAATCAGGCATTTATCGAAGGAATGGCTGAGTTTGGCAGAAAAGTTCGCGGTTTTGACCGTGCCGATGCTATTTTGGCAGGTATTGAGAGCCGTACTTCATCTCCGCTTCGTATCGTACGCGATGAAAACCTGGAGAGCAATGTAAAAGGTTTGTATCCATGCGGAGAAGGTGCCGGTTATGCAGGCGGCATAACTTCTGCTGCAATGGATGGATTAAAGGTTGCAGAAGCGCTGATAATGAGGTATAATCGCTTTTAAATAGTTTGTGTTTAACAAACTAAAACGTTAAAGCGAGGAGAAGTGTGTTATGAATAAATCAGCCAGAGAACTTTTAAAAGATAAAAAACGAATTGTGATCAAGATCGGATCTTCCTCTCTGACTCACGAGGCGACAGGAGATCTGAACCTTCATAAAATCGAACACCTGGTGCGTGTGATCGCAGATCTTAAGGGTATGGGCAAAGAAGTTGTTCTGGTTTCTTCCGGTGCGATCGCGGCAGGAAGACAGGCGCTTGGAGGAAAGAAGGCTGAGACGGTTTCCGAAAAGCAGGCACACGCTGCAGTTGGCCAGGCACGTCTGATGATGGTATATCAGAGAATGTTCTCTGAATATAATCAGATCCCAGCTCAGATTCTCATGACAAAGAACACGATCGTAAACGATATTTCAAGAGAAAATGCAGTCAATACTTTTGATGAGCTGTTGAAGATGGGTACGGTTCCGATCGTAAATGAAAATGATACTGTTTCTACTTATGAGATTAAGTTTGGTGATAACGATCGCCTTTCTGCTATTGTAGCTGCTTTGATCGATGCAGATCTTTTAATCTTATTATCTGACATTGATGGTCTCTACTCTGATGATCCGAAGAAGAATCCGAATGCAGTGTTTATCGAGCAGGTGGATGAGCTTTCGGATGAACTGATGGGCATGGGTAAAGCGACTACCGGAAGCGATGTTGGCACCGGTGGCATGGCGGCAAAATTATATGCCGCAAAGATCGCGACACACAGCGGATGCGATATGGTTATCGCAAATGCGGAAAAAGTAGAAGTTGTCTGGGATATCGCAATTGAAGGAAAGACAAAGGGCACATTATTTACTGCCCATAAGACAGAGAATTTTGATTTGCTCGATTATATTGAGAGCATTCACTAATGGAGGAAAGATGAAACAGGAACGTATTGACAGAATTAACGAATTAGCGCGCAAGGCGAAAGCAGAGGGTCTGACAGAGGCTGAAAAGGCAGAGCAGGCAGAGCTCAGAGCTGAATATATCAAGGATTTTCGTGCCAGCTTAAGAGGCACATTAAACAATATTTCCATTCAGGAAAAAGATGGTTCTATTACGAATCTTGGTGAAAAGTATGGAAACATTGGAAAAAAGAAAAATTGATCTTAGAAAGCAGATGAAGGTTCTTTTAAAAGGGATGGAGCCGGATGAGAAAAAACGATTGGACCACGAAGTATTTAGTCAGGCGTTGATGAATCCGGAGCTTATGAATGCGAAAGCGGTCTATGCGTATATGGCTCTTTCCTGGGAGACCGGAACTGAGGAATTATTGGAGCATTACTGGAACCGTGGTGTCCGTGTCGCTTTTCCGAGAGTAATTGGAGAAGAAATGGAGTTCTTTGAAGTGAATTCTTTGGACGATTTGGAAATCGGAACATTCCGG
>JAZRLX010000026.1:0-5089 GCA_045647085.1 Pilosibacter sp. | reverse complement strand
CATTACCTGGCCTTCGATTTCCAGTGTTACGCCATTTCTAAAATCACCTGCTGATACCATAAATGATATTCCTCCTTAAAAGCTATTTCTCTCATAGTTAAAATTGAACATTATAGCTGATTCTATCCTATTCTATACTATTATCGAAGTGTTTTCAACACTTTTTTGTAAAATTACAAGCCATTTCTTTATTTTTTTTCTGTCTGTGATAAAACCACAATACAATTGCTTCCAGGTATCGTTTCAGTACGATCTGGATCTCTTCTTTAGGATTGATCGGTTTTACAAGGATGCTGTAGAGACCGGTACGTCTCGCTCCCCAGACATCTGTAAACAACTGATCTCCGATAAAAAGTGTATTGTGTTTTCCGGTCTTCATCACGACCATGGCTTTTCTATATCCTTTTCTGGACGGCTTTCCGCCTTTGAACAGATACGGACTGTCTACCAATTTCGCAAATGGTGCTACGCGCGGTTCTTTGTTGTTGGATAAAATGCATGTGGAAAAACCAATGGTTCTCAAGCGCTCAAACAGCTCGATGGAACGCTTGTCCGCCGGGGCTCCGTGGGGAACCAGAGTATTATCTACATCGAAAATAATACCTCGATACCCTTTTTCGTAAAGCTCCTCAAACGGAAGTTCATAAGTGCTGTCCACATATTGATCCGGATAAAAAGTCTCTAACATATGAAACTGCTCCTACTTGTTTTTCAAGAATACTGCCAGCTCGTCCATAAATGCATTGACATCTTTGAACTCGCGGTACACGGAGGCAAAACGTACATATGCGACTTCATCTACTTCTTTTAACTTTTTCATCACCAGCTCACCGATCACAGAAGCATGCACTTCTCTCTCTTCCATGTTGAAGATCTGGTTCTCGATCTGGTCGATCATCTCACTGATCATCTGGGATGATACCGGACGCTTGTGACAGGAAAGAATGATACCTTTCTCCATCTTGGAACGGTCATAAGTTTCTCTGGAGTTGTCCTTTTTGATCACCATCAACGGCATCGTCTCCAGTTTTTCATAAGTCGTAAAACGCTTTCCGCACTGTTCGCACTGGCGACGGCGGCGAATGGAACTGTTATCATCTGCCGGACGGGAGTCGATAACTTTTGTATCCTGCGCATTGCAGTATGGACATTTCATATGCGTTTCCTCCTAAACATACTTTTTTTAAGTTTACCATAAAACCCATGTATATGGCAAGGTTTTTGAGTCGGATACAATATCATGTGTTTCTTATTTCGGATCAATGATGTGGCCTCTTACCTTTATCTTTGTCTTTTTCATCCTCAAGCTTGACTAAAATGATATCGTCACCAAACTGACAGATATCCTCGAACGGGATCAGAAATTCCTTTTCTCGTCCTAAGAATCCACAGATGCACCCGGGCCCCGGAACAACCAGACACTTGATCTTACCGCTGCACTCATCAAATTCCATATCTCCGACAAATCCCAACCGTTTTCCGTCACAAACATTGACGACTTCCATTCGTCTCAGTTCACACATGCGCATAACATGATCCTCAAGCACTATTCCTTAATATAGTATATGCACAGCCTCTAAACTCTGCTTCCCGGTACTTTAGTCAACGGATTCGCATCTCCTAAAATCTTGGCTGCAGTCCCTCCCAGCATCAGAGCTTTCTCATCTTCTGAGAAGCAACTGTTTCTGATAAATGCGATTGCTGCCTTCTGGGTTCCGTACGGAAAATCACTTCCGAAAACTACGCGTTCAGGACCCATGGCCGATACCAGACGTTCAAAATCTTCCATCTCCTGACGCTCTGCGCTCATAGTGGTATCAACGAATACATTTTCCGGTAGATTAAATAAAATGTTCTCTTCCTCCGGAATTCCGGAACGGCCTCCCATGTGCGCCAAAACCACCGGAACGTCCGAAAGATACTTGATAAACTTGGAAACTCCCGACGGAAAGAGATCATACTCTCCCTCACCACGTGCACGCCCACAATGGATCAATACCGGGAATCCAAGATGATTGATATGTTTCCACATAGGAATATATTTCTCATCGTCCAGATGAACGCGCTGAAACGGCGGATGGAATTTCACCCCCGCCATATTTAAATCTTTTAACTTTTCAATTTCCTCGATCACATTTTCACAATCCGGATGGAGACCGCCAAATGAGATCACATTAGTTCGCACGATTTCTTTTGCAAATCGGTTCACATCCGTCTGAGTTGCAGGTTTGGATGTCACATGCTGGACCACAGAAAGTGACACATCTTCCTCTTCCATCCGCTTCCAAAGATTTTCTTTGACCGGAAGTTTTTCCATATCATCATGCTCCCTGCCGGCGACTGCCATGGCGCGACGCGCAAGGAGGGTCGGATAAATGTGGGTGTGAAAATCGATAATCAGTTTGTTCATATTCATCAACTCCTGATATCATTTTACCACCATTTTTAAGGCTTGTAAAATCATAAAAAGTCCCGATGGCATATACCACCGGGACCATAATGTTTCATATTCAATTAACAGCAAAGGTCAATGATTACCTGTGCAAAGATCTTTGTCGCTACCATAAGCTCATCGATCACTGCGAACTCATCCGGACCATGGATGCCTGTCTCTGTCTCCGGCATGGACGGACCAAATGCAACGCCGTTCTTTAAGTGGTGTACGTATGTACCGCCACCGATCGCGATGCACTCACCCTTTCTGCCTGTGTACTGCTCGTAGCACTTGAGAAGTGTCTGTACAAACGGAGAATTACCATCTACATAATGAGACGGGCTCATATGATCTGTTAAGAAGTTAAAGCCATTGTCGATCATCTGCTTCTTCACAACGTCAAATGTATTCTCTTCGTTTGCGCAGATCGGGCAGCGGCTGTCGAAATCACCCTTTAAGCCTGTCTCTGTCACATCCAGCATTGTGAATGCAAGAGTTAATTTACCGGAAATCTCATCTTCATGGTTCACACCAAAGCTTGCGCCGTGGTTGTCACCGTGCGGCATCATCTTATTTAATGCTTTTACAAACTTAATCTGATCACACTCAGCAATATCCATCTTATCGATCACTGTTAAAAGTGCTGTAAGAGCATTTTTACCTTTTTCCGGAGTGGATGCATGAGCACTCTCACCAATGGCTTCTAATTTCATGAAGCCATTCTCGGATGTCACGTCAAATGTCACACCGAGCTCTGCTTCAAACTGTTTTGCAAATGCTTCTGTCTCAGAACCATCCAGACCTTCGAATAATGCATATGCTTTCGGCGGAACCACGTTGGATTTTACGCCGCACTTGAATGCAACCATTCTCGGAAGTACTTCGGATTTTTCAAATTCAGCTTCAAATTCACCGTGGATGCTGCCTTTTTCAAGGTTGATTACCGGGAATTCTGCGTCCGGAGAGAAGGACATCGGAGCTTCTTCTTCTTTCTTGTAGTAATATCTGATATCAGAGCTTCCGCACTCTTCATCTGTACCAAGGATCAGGCGAACATTTTTCTTCACCGGAATACCGAGATCTTTGATGGCTCTCATTGCGTAAAGAGCAGTCATAGCCGGTCCTTTGTCATCAGATGTTCCACGGCCGTAGATCTTACCGTCTTTGATCACCGGCTCGAACGGAGTTGTAACAGTCCAGCCTTCGCCGCCCGGAACGATATCCAGATGTGCAAGAATGTCTAACTGTTTCTCTTTATCGTTTAAATCGATTGTACCAACATAGTTGTCATAGTTTGTAATTGCAAAACCATACTTTTCACCGATCTCAAGACCCTTTGCAAGTGCCTCGAACGGACCCTGACCAAACGGTTTTCCCTCTAAGTACGGGCCTTTCGCACTGTCGATCTTACAAAGCTCGATAATGTCTGCTAACATTTCTTCTTTGTGTGCTTCAATGTACTGTTCAATCTGTTCTCTGTACATGTGTAATCCCCCTGTTATTTCATCATGGATGCAAGAATTTCATTTACCACTTTGCCATCTGCCTTACCTTTTACAAGCGGCATTAATGCTTTCATGATCCTGCCTTTATCCTTGGCAGTCGGAACTTCGATCTCAAGCTCTGCAAATACACCTTTGATCACTTCTGTGATCTGTTCCGGTGTCAGATCTGCCGGAGCAAACTCCTGGTAAACTGCCATTCGCTTCTTTGCTTCTTCGATAATATCTGTACGGTCTGCCGGAGCAGTATCCATGGTTTCCTTCGTCTGCTTTAATTCTTTCTTAACAACCGCATTCGCTTCATCTTCTGTAAGCGGAGCACGTTTGTCGATCTCTGCATTTTTCAATGCGGATAAAAGCATGGAAAGGGAATCCTTTCTGTCTTTATCTTTCGCTTTCATAGCCTCTACCATTGCTGCGCGTACCTGATCAACTTTGCCCATAATTCTTGCCATCCTTTCATAATTCTATTTTTGCCGAACTCTTAGTTACGTCCGAACTCGCTGAGTTTCAGATTCGGGTTACGATCCTGAACCATACCGATGCTCCAGCTGTTGATGAACAGGAGAAGCGGATTGCCCTTCAGGTCGCAGATACGTTTCATATCGGATGTACCCTGGATTCTAGCCACATCGATCTCAGTCGGATTCTCAACCCAACGGATGTACTCGTACGGAAGCTGCTCCAGTTTAACCTCTACGTTATATTCATTTTTCAGACGATACAGGAGAACCTCAAACTGAAGAACACCTACTACGCCTACGATGATCTCCTCCATACCGGTGTTGAACTCCTGGAAGATCTGGATCGCACCTTCCTGGGCGATCTGGTGAACACCTTTGAGGAACTGTTTACGTTTCATCGTATCCATCTGACGAACTCTTGCGAAATGCTCCGGAGCGAATGTCGGGATACCTTCGAACTGGAATTTCTCGTTGGATGTACGAAGTCTATCGCCAATAGAGAAGATACCCGGATCGAATACACCGATGATATCGCCTGCGTAAGCCTCTTCGATGATCTTTCTGGATTCTGCCATCAGCTGCTGCGGCTGTGTCAGACGCAGTTTCTTTCCGCCCTGTACATGGTTTACTTCCATGCCTGCCTCGAATTTACCGGAACAGATACGCATAAATGCGATACGGTCACGGTG
>JAZRLX010000025.1:0-2530 GCA_045647085.1 Pilosibacter sp. | reverse complement strand
GACAGATGAGATGGCGCTGTGTATTCCGGACCAAAGAAAAGAAGCAGAAGTGGGTGCAAAAGAAATCGGCAGAGCTATGAACGCATTCCTGGAGAGTATTTCTCAGGAAAGCCGCGTGATCTTCCTGCGGCGGTACTGGTTCTGCGACACCATTACTGAGATCGCTGAGCGTTATAGCATCAGCGAAAGCAAGGTAAAAATGCGGCTTCACAGAACCCGGACGCAACTTGCTGACTATCTGAACAAGGAGGGAATCACAGTATGAACGGAGAAGATCTTTTTCGTGGACTGAACTATGTAAATGCAAAATTTATCGATGAAGCAGAAACCGTCACACAGCTGCAAGAAGAGAAGAAAGTTCTTTCTCTTCGCCGTCCGTTTCTGGTGGCAGCTCTGATTGCCCTGATGCTGTTTCTGCTGGGCTGCGCTGTTGTCAGACTGGTATCTTTACAGACAAGGGATACGCAGATCTATACTTCGGATGGCCAGCTGCATACCGGAGAAGAAATCCGATTTGAGGAAACGGATGATGTTTTCATCGAATTGGGTGCCTATTATCCCCAGCAGGTCCCGGAAGGCTATACCATGACCTTCGTGTCTCAGGGTGCACCTCTGCAGAGACAGAGTATTTCTTATGAAAACGATGCGGGGAATCAGATCGATTTTCAGATCATGATTGGAGATCCTTCTTCTAACGTGGAGATTTATGATATTACCGCCAAGACAGATGTGGATATCAATGGGCAGCCAGGTATTCTTTACAAATATGCTGGTACAATGCAGGCATTGGTGTGGGTTGCGGAAAAGCAGGGCTATGGTTTTGTTCTTCGTACGGATGACTTGCGTTTGGATTTGGCAGCGGTTGCCAGAAGCACTGCTCCCGGAGAGCCACTGACACCTACCCGATCCGAATCCACCGTCAAAGCTCTGGAGGAGCTTGGCGACTTCACTCCAGGGTATCTGCCGGAGGGATTTGAAGAGCAGGGCATTATGGGATCCCCGCTTGCGGATGGCGGCGGCTGGTATTCCTACATGAGAAAGTGGTATGTAAACAAAGCCGAAAACACCCGGATCTACTTTGAATACGAAACCTATGCCATCGATACGGAAAGCGGTTATGAAGACAGCGCCAAGACCGTATGTTCCTTCTATATCCCTGGCTGCGATATTCTCAGTGGAAAGATTTCTGGTGAGGAGATGGAGATTAACGGCATGTTTGCTCTTGTGACGGGCAACCACATAGCCTGGGCTGATACGGAAAAGCATGTTGTGTATCATCTGACTTCGGAAGATGTTCTGAACGATGAGTTGCTGAAAGTTGCTCAAAGCATTGGAATAAAGTAGTTCCAAGCAATTTTTCTAAGAGATATAGATTGTTTAAGTGCCTGTTTCCAGTCATGGAAACAGGCACTTCTTATGAGAAGTTTAATGCATTCTTAAAAGAAATTGTTTCGATAATCTGCTATAATAGGATTGAAGAAACTTACTCTGACATTACATAATCAGCCGACAGGAGGGGATACCATGCTCTACAAATTCATTGAAATACTGATTTCTGCGATCGCTCTGATTCCGGTTTTTGCGGTGCTGAATCGAACCATGTTTCATAACAGAACGAAAACAGCATTGTATTTTGTTTTCGCAATCTATTTAGCTGCGGTCTACTTGTTCGTTGGTATGCCGACCTTGCAGTTTATGCGATTCGATGTTTCTTTAACGTTGATGCCATTCCTCCCCATGATCGCTGACTTTAAGAATACTATTTTAAATATCATCCTGTTTGTCCCCTTGGGAATAATGCTTCCATTCCTGTGGAAGAAATACAATACGCTAAAAGCTACGGCAGTATTTGGCTTTAAGATGTCTTTGACAATTGAACTGTTGCAGCTATTTACGTTTCGGGCAACGGATATCAATGACCTGATTGCAAATACACTGGGTACATTGTTCGGTTATTTCCTCTTTAGAATGATATCACATCTTATTCCCTCTGTAAGGAATGTTACCAAAAGGAAAAATGAGGTTACTGTTGTAATCCTTCCGGTTATCCTTGTGATGTTCTTTGTTCAACCATATTTGGCCTCGATATTCTATAAAATCACATAACAAACTAGGTGCCTGTTTCTAAATTGGAGACAGGCACTTTTGCTTATAAAATTATTTTTCTCTAAAAATGCAACATACATCTGGTTTTTTCTAGTAGATAGGTGAAGGAGCAAAACACAAAGGAGTTGATTGAATGGATGACAAGGCAATCCTGGAATTATACCGGGCACGGTCGGATCAGGCAATTAAAGAAACATCCGCCAAGTACGGATCTTACTGTTACCGCATCGCTTACAACATACTTTCCTGCCGGGAAGATTCTCAGGAATGCGTTAATGATGCTTATCTTGCTGCATGGAATACGATCCCACCGAAGGCTCCGGCGATCCTGTCTACATACCTTGGAAAGCTGACCCGGTATATCTCATTGGATCGATGGAAACGGCGTAATGCCTATAAACGGGGCGGCGGAGAAGTTGCCCTT
>JAZRLX010000024.1:0-18926 GCA_045647085.1 Pilosibacter sp. | reverse complement strand
TACTTGGTTAAACCATGCATTTACACTGATCGATACCGGTGGTATCGAACCGGATTCCAAAGACATCATTCTCTCCCAGATGAGAGAGCAGGCGCAGATCGCCATTGATACTGCAGATGTTATTATTTTTATTGTTGATGTAAGACAGGGTCTCATTGATGCAGACTCCAAGGTTGCGGACATGCTCAGAAAGTCCAAAAAACCGGTTATCCTTGCAGTAAACAAAGTGGACAGCATTGCAAAGTTCGGCAATGACGTTTATGAATTCTATAACCTTGGTATGGGCGATCCGATCCCGGTATCTGCAGCGTCCAGACTTGGTCTTGGTGATCTTCTGGATGAGGTTACAAAGCACTTCAGAGCAGATCAGTATGAAGATGAAGAAGATGACAGACCGCGTATTGCCATCGTCGGTAAACCGAACGTAGGAAAATCTTCGATTGTCAATAAACTTTGTGGTGAAAACCGTGTGATCGTATCCAATATTGCAGGTACAACCAGAGATGCTGTCGATACCGAAATTGTATACAATGGTACAGAGTATGTATTTATTGATACTGCAGGTCTTCGCAGAAAGAGCAAAGTAAAAGAAGATATCGAGCGTTACAGCATCATCCGTACTGTAACAGCTGTAGAACGCGCCGATGTGGTCCTTATGGTCATCGATGCGTCTGAGGGTGTAACAGAGCAGGATGCAAAGATTGCCGGAATCGCACACGATAAAGGCAAAGGTATCATCGTTGTTGTAAATAAATGGGATGCGATCGAGAAAAATGACAAGACCATTTACGAGCATACAAAGAAGATCAAAGATATTCTTTCCTTTATGCCGTATGCAGAGTATGTATTTGTTTCTGCACTGACAGGTCAGAGAATGAACAAGCTCTTTGAGCTGATCGATATGGTTCGTGAGAATCAGACATTACGTGTTCAGACCGGTGTTCTGAATGAGATCGTGACAGAAGCAGTTGCTATGCAGCAGCCGCCGTCTGATAAAGGTAAACGTTTAAAGATCTACTACACAACTCAGGTTTCTGTAAAACCGCCGACATTTGTTGTGTTTGTTAATGACAAAGAACTGATGCATTTCTCCTATACAAGATATCTGGAGAATAAGATTCGTGAGTCCTTTGGTTTCCGCGGAACTTCACTGAAGTTTATCATCCGCGAGAGGAAGGAGAAAGAATAGGTCATGGAAAGACTTATTTGTCTGGCAATTGGTTATGTGTTTGGTCTGTTCCAGACAGGATATATTTATGGAAAGCTGCATAACATTGACATTCGTCAGCACGGAAGCGGAAATGCAGGTGCTACCAATGTGGTTCGTACATTGGGAAGAAAAGCAGGTATTACCGTATTCTTCGGAGATGCATTTAAGACTATTTTTGCCTGTACCGCTGCACGCATTATTTTTGCAGGCCATGCGGATGTAGACCTGTTTGCTCTTTGGGGTGGATTTGGTGCGATCCTTGGTCACAACTTCCCGTTTTATTTGAAGTTTAAGGGTGGAAAGGGCATTGCAGCCACTGCAGGTATTCTGGCAGCCACAGACTGGAGAATGTGTGTTGTTTGTGCGATTGTTTTCTTTACAACGATGTATACAACCAAGTATGTATCATTAGGTTCTATTTTGTTGGTGATCGCATTTTTTATTATGGCAGTCATGTTCGGAAGTGCGGGAGATTATACGATCTCTGCTGCAAGTTTACCGGAATATTATGTGCTTGCAGGTGTCATCATGGTTATGGCTATTTGGCGTCATAGAGCGAATATCAAACGTTTGCTGAATGGAACAGAAAATAAAATCGGAGCGAAGAAAAAGTAGGAGGACAGATTATGGCAAAAATAGGTGTCATTGGTTCCGGTACCTGGGGTACCGCGATCGCTGTTTTACTGAATAACAACGGTCATCAGGTGGATCTGTGGTCTGCAATTCCATCTGAGATCGAAGAGATGAAAGAAACTCTGAAACATAAAAATCTTCCGGAGGTTACTCTTCCGGAGACAATTTGCTATACAGCAGATCTGGAAGCAGCAATGAAGGAGAAAGATATTCTTGTACTTTCTGTTCCGTCTGTGTTTGTGCGCAGTACTGCTAAAAGGATGAACGAGTTCTGCAAAGAAGGACAGATCATTGTTGATGTTGCAAAAGGTATTGAAGAAAATACTCTTATGACAATGACTCAGATCATCAAGGATGAGATCCCTCAGTGTGAACCGGTTGCTCTTTCCGGACCGAGCCATGCAGAGGAAGTGAGTCGTGGTCTGCTTACAACTTGTGTGGCAGGCTCTCATAAAAAAGATGTGGCAGAGTATGTACAGTCTGTTTTTATGAGCCCGGCGTTCCGTGTATACACTAGCCCGGATGTGCTTGGTATTGAGATCGGTGCTGCATTGAAAAATGTGATCGCACTCGCGGCCGGTATTGCTGACGGATATGGATGTGGAGATAACACAAAGGCAGCTTTGATCACAAGAGGCATCGCTGAGATTTCTCGTCTTGGTACTGCAATGGGAGGTAAAGCCCAGACATTTAGCGGACTTACAGGTATTGGCGATCTGATCGTTACATGTGCGAGTATGCACAGCCGTAACCGTCGTGCAGGTATCCTGATCGGTAAAGGATATACAATGGATGAGGCTATGAAAGAAGTTCAGATGGTTGTAGAAGGTGTTTATTCTGCAAAAGCAGCACTCGCACTTTCAAAAAAATATGATATTCCGATGCCGATCGTAGAGCAGGTAAACGCAGTATTGTTTGAGAACAAAGCTGCAAAGGACGCAGTTGCAGATCTGATGCTTCGTGATAAGAAGATTGAACATAGTGCTCTTTCTTGGGATAATTAAGACATTTCAAACGATATCATCGTATAATAAAAAACCCCTTTGCATATACTCTAGAAGTATAGCAAGGGGGTATTTTTATGGAAAAATTCCATGTATACAGAGATATTGAGGCGCGGACAGGCGGAGAAATCTACATTGGTGTCGTCGGTCCGGTTCGAACAGGAAAGTCAACATTCATAAAACGATTTATGGAGATAATGGTGCTGCCCAAACTTCCGGAAGGTCATCGAAAGGCGCTAACAAGAGATGAGCTTCCGCAAAGTGCTGCGGGGAAGACGATCATGACCACAGAACCAAAGTTTATTCCCAAAGAAGCGGCAGATATCAATCTTGAAGATGGTCTTCAGGCTAAGATCAGATTGGTGGATTGTGTGGGATATATGGTCGAAGGTGCTGTGGGTCATGAAGAGAACGGAGAAGAACGTTTGGTGAAAACACCGTGGTTTGATCATGAAATTCCATTTACATATGCGGCTGAGATCGGAACCAGAAAAGTAATCCGTGATCATTCAACCATTGGTATTGTGATCACAGGAGACGGGAGTTTTGGTGAACTGGGAAGGAGCGACTATGCGGATGCAGAAGCTAGGACCATTAAGGAACTAAGAGACATTGGAAAACCATTTATCGTTCTGTTAAATTCATCAAAACCATTCGGGGAGGAAGCAAAAGAAACTGCAAGAAGCATGGAGGAGCTATATGGTGTTACGGTTCAACCGGTAAACTGCGAACAGTTAAAGGAGCAGGATGTAAAAATGATCCTAATGAATGTGCTAAAAGAATTTCCGGTTCAAAAAATAGATTTTTACATACCAAAGTGGATGGAAATTCTATCAGATAAACATCCTTTGAAATTGTCTGCGATCGAACAGGCAAGAAATCTGCTTATGAATGTGGATCAAATGAAAGATATTAAAGAAGAGTCGTTTCACACAGATGGAAATTCCAGAGTTGCAGACGTTGTAATAAGAAAAATAGAAATGGCAGACGGAACAGTTTCTATTGAAATTATTATGGATCATGATTGTTATTATGAAGTGATCAGCGAATACACCGGAATTCCGGTTACGGACGAATATGTTTTATTCCACACTTTGGCAAAACTGTCGGGAATGCAGGGAGAATATGAAAAGGTAAAACATGCACTGAGCCAAGTACGTGCAAAGGGTTATGGGATTGTCATGCCTGATAAGTCAGAAATCGTATTGGCTGAACCGGAGCTCATAAAACATGGAAACAAATTTGGGGTAAAGATTCATGCGCAGGCTCCGTCAATCAACTTGATCAAAGCACAGATTGAAACGGAAATTGCACCTATCGTTGGCAGTGAACAGCAGGCAAAAGATTTAATCTCGTACATAAAAAACAACGAAGCGACAGAAGATGGAGTGTGGGAGACAAACATATTCGGAAAATCTGTAGAACAGATCGTAACGGATGGAATGCAGGCTAAAATTTCACAAATGACTGAAGATTGCCAGTCAAAATTGCAGGATACGTTACAAAAAATAATAAATGACTCAAATGGAGGAATGATTTGCATTATTATCTGAAAACTGATATAATAATGATAGGAAGATGACGGTACGAGAGGAGGAATTCTATGAAACTTACGTTTATTGGTGCGGCTCATGAAGTGACTGGCAGCTGCCATTATTTAGAGGCCTGTGGAAAGCACATTCTGGTCGATTATGGTATGGAACAGGGTGGAAATGTTTATGAGAATGCAGAGCTTCCGATTCCACCATCAGATATTGACTATGTATTTGTAACACATGCACACATTGATCACTCCGGCTTGTTACCGCTTTTATATTCACGAGGATTTAAGGGGCAAGTGTTTGCAACGCAGGCAACGTGTGATCTCTGCGTTATTATGTTGAAAGATAGTGCTCACATCCAGGAGATGGAGGCGGAGTGGAAAAATCGAAAGGCAAGACGTGCTGGCAATCCGGAAGTACAGCCGCTGTTTACAATGGCTGATGCAGAAGGTGTGCTGTCACATTTCTTCCCATGTCGTTATGGGGATACTTTAACACTGGTAGATGGATTGAAGATTCGTTTCACGGATGTTGGTCATTTGCTCGGTTCTTCTTCCGTTGAGGTTTGGATCAATGAGGAAGGTATTGAGAAGAAGATTGTTTTCTCCGGAGATATCGGTAATAAAAATAAACCATTGATCAAAGATCCATCTTATATAGAAGATGCAGATTATGTAGTGATGGAGTGTACGTATGGAGATCGTTCTCACAATCGTACCCATGAACACATTGGTGAGTTAGCGAATATTTTACAGGAAACTTTGGATTCCGGAGGAAATCTGGTCATTCCTGCGTTTGCAGTCGGACGTACACAGGAGATTCTGTACTTCATGAGAAAGATCAAGGAAGACAAGATGATCGTAGGTCATGAGGATTTTGAAGTATATGTAGATAGTCCGATGGCTGTGGAGGCGACAACGGTATTTAATAAGAATATTATCGAGTGTTTTGATGAAGAGGCGATGGATCTTGTAAATAGAGGGATCAATCCGATCACATTCCCGGGCTTAAAACTTTCCATTACCAGTGATGACTCGAAGGGGATCAACTTTGACATGAAACCTAAGGTGATCATCTCGGCAGCCGGTATGTGTGATGCAGGACGTATCCGTCACCATTTAAAACATAATCTCTGGAGACCGGAGTGTACGATCTTGTTTGCTGGATATCAGGCAGTTGGCACTTTAGGTCGTTCTTTGATCGAAGGAACTGAAGTAGTGAAACTCTTTGGTGAGACCATTGATGTTAAGGCAAGGATTGAACGGTTAGACGGACTCTCCGGTCATGCTGATAAAGAAGGATTGATCGAATGGCTGCAGGCGTTTAAAAATGCACCACAGAAGGTATTCCTTGTTCATGGAGACGATGCGGTATGCACATCCTTTGCCACACATCTGCGTACGGAGTTTGGATATGATGCAGATGCACCGTTCTCAGGTTCTATTTATGATCTGGCGAACGATGTATGGGAGAAGCAGACGATCGGTGTTGTACGTCAGAAAGAAACTGCTCGACAGAAAGAAAATCGTGGTATCTTTGAGACTCTGGTTGCAGCAGGTGAACGATTAATGAAGATTATCAGAAAACACAGAGAATGTTCCAATAAAGACATTAAGAAATTTACGAATGATGTCAATGCGCTTTGCGATAAGTGGGACTTCTAACGGAAGGATTATAATCATATGAAAGTAACGTTGTTTACAGATGGCTCGGCCCGTGGAAATCCTGACGGGCCGGGCGGTTACGGAGCCGTTCTTCAGTTTGTGGACAAACAAGGAATGCTCCATGAAAAAGAAATGTCAGCAGGTTATATAAAAACTACCAACAATCGTATGGAACTTATGGCTGCGATTGTTGGACTGGAGGCTTTGAATCGGCCATGTCAGGTGGATCTGTATTCAGATTCAAAGTATTTGACAGATGCATTTAATCAGCATTGGATCGATAGCTGGGTAAAACATAACTGGATCAGACCGAAAACCGGTCCGGTAAAGAATTCAGATCTATGGAAACGCCTGTTGAAAGCAATGGAACCGCACCAGGTTCAGTTTTTCTGGGTTAAAGGTCATGACGGTCATCCGGAAAATGAGCGATGCGACAGACTGGCGACTACTGCTGCTGATGGAAATAACTTGTTAGTGGATCCCGGAGTATAATTACTCCGGGTTTTTTATGTCTAAGTGGGAAGAAATGCTAAAATATTACAAGAATCTTACAATGTATTACTATTTCGTTTTTCTGGTTCACAATATTGCAACTTTATGCTATCTTTAGCTTAGAGAGAATGGAGTGAATGCATGAAAAGAAGTTTTTGGATGTGGCTGACAATTGTATGTATTCTTGTAGTCGGGGTGTCTGTAACGAAGATGACACGTAATTTTGTTGTATCTAGTAGTGCATCCATGGCTATCGAAGAAACAGTGGAAGCGATCGCATATATGGCAGATGAAGCAGTGGAAGAAACAAGTGAAGAAACATTAGAAGAGACATCGGTTGCTATAGTCGAGGAGGCTGTACCGGCGGAGGCGTCGGTTGCACTTGCAGCAGCCGGACCGAAAGCGCCGATCGATACGACAAATCATGAGATGATTCAGGAGACCGTGAAGTCTCCGCTGGATCCTGCGGAGGTAAAAAGTCCGGTTGTTGAAGCGGAGGAGGAGCAGGTTTCTTATAATGCAGAGGACTTTTTTGAGCGCTTTGCCCAGACAGAACAACATGCATTGCAGTTATGGGACAATGTGACTGTTGATAATCGATCTGCGTATTTGACAGCAGCAGAACAAGAAAGAGTATTGTGGGATTATGAATTAAATTATGTTTATCAGATCATCCGCGATAAATTGGAAAAAGAAGAGCTTGAGAACTTAAAAGTACTCGAAGTGGAATGGATCAAAGAACGCGATCTTTATGCAGAAAAAGCATCTTCAAAGGGCAGTATAAAAAATGCCCAGAATCAGAATCCTGATTATGTGAGAGCTTTGGCAGAAAAAACAAAAGAACGTTGTTATTGGCTGGTGTCAGAATACGAATATGTATTAAATCTAAACTAGTCAGAGTGTTTGTAAATAGGAAAGTCTGTTGGAGTATTGTACGGTTCCGGCAGACTTTTTTCTTTCATTTCGTGTAATTTCTTCTTGCATATATTCGAAAATACGATTATGATATAGTGTATGTTGGTGTACCATGCGATAAGTGTGATGATACAACCTTAAAATTGTAACATTTAATTGCGAAATAAATCGTAACCAGGAGGCAAAGAACCATGCAGAAATATGGTGTAAATGAACTGAGAAAAATGTTCCTTGAATTCTTCGAGAGCAAAGGACATCTTGCAAAAAACAGCTATTCCCTTGTTCCGCACAATGACAATAGCTTATTATTGATCAACTCCGGTATGGCTCCGTTAAAACCGTACTTCACAGGTCAGGAAATCCCGCCGAGAACAAGAATGTGTACATGTCAGAAATGTATCCGTACAGGTGATATCGAGAATATCGGTAAGACAGCTCGACACGGTACATTCTTCGAGATGTTAGGTAACTTCTCCTTCGGTGATTACTTCAAAAATGAAGCGATCGCGTGGACTTGGGAGTTCTTAACAGAAGTGATCGGTCTTGATCCGGAGCGTCTCTATCCGTCTGTATATCTTGAGGATGATGAGGCTTATGAAATCTGGAACAAGAAAATCGGTGTTCCGGCAGAGCGTATTGTACGTTTTGGTAAGGAAGATAACTTCTGGGAGCATGGTTCCGGTCCGTGTGGTCCGTGTTCTGAAGTATACTATGACCGTGGTGAGAAATACGGCTGCGGCAGCCCGGACTGTAAAGTAGGCTGTGAGTGTGACCGTTTCATCGAGGTATGGAACAACGTATTCACACAGTTTGACAGCGATGGTCATGGCAACTACACAGAATTAGCTCAGAAAAATATCGATACAGGAATGGGTCTTGAGCGTCTTGCAGTTGTTGTACAGGATGTAGATTCTCTGTTTACAGTAGATACAAACAAAGCTCTTCTTGACAGAGTATGCGCACTTGCAGGTAAAGAGTACCAGGTTGACCACGAGACAGATATTTCTATCCGTATCGTAACAGACCACATCAAATCTTGTACATTCATGATCTCTGACGGTATTATGCCGTCCAACGAGGGTCGTGGTTATGTACTCAGAAGACTTTTAAGACGTGCTGCACGTCACGGAAGAAAACTCGGTATCGAAGGTAAGTTCCTTGCAAACCTTTCTGATACAGTAATCGCTCTTTCTAAGGATGGTTATCCGGAGCTTGAAGAGAAGAAAGTGATGATCTTCAAAGTTCTTACAGAGGAAGAGGATAAATTCAATAAGACAATCGACCAGGGTCTTGCAATCCTTGCAGATATGGAAGAGGCTATGAAGGCGGAAGGTACAACAAAGCTTTCCGGCGCAGATGCATTCAAACTTTACGATACTTACGGATTCCCGCTTGATCTTACAAAGGAGATCCTTGAGGAGAAGAACTTCGAAGTTGACGAAGAAGGCTTCGCTGCTTGCATGAAAGAGCAGAAAGAGAAAGCAAGAAAAGCTAGAAAGACAACAAACTACATGGGTGCAGATGTTACTGTTTACCAGTCCATCGATGCAGCTATTACAACTGAGTTCGTTGGTTATGACAATCTGGTTTATGATTCTGAGATCACAGTTCTCACAACAGAGGATGAGATCGTTCAGGCTCTTACAGACGGCCAGACAGGTACAATCCTTGTAAAAGAGACTCCGTTCTACGCTACAATGGGTGGTCAGCAGGGCGATTTCGGTGTGATCGTGACAGAGAACGCAGAGTTCGTTGTTGAAGATACAATCAAATTACAGGGTGGCAAAGTTGGTCACGTTGGTAAAGTAGTTAAGGGCATGTTCCAGAACGGCGAGACTGTTACATTAAAAGTAAATGAACAGAATCGTGCGTTAACAGCAAGAAACCACTCTGCAACACACCTTCTTCACAAGGCACTTCGTCTTGTTCTCGGTGAGCACGTTGAGCAGGCAGGTTCCCTTGTTACAAGAGACAGACTTCGTTTCGACTTTACACATTTCTCTGCTATGACAGCAGATGAGATCAAGAAAGTAGAAGAGATCGTTAACAACGAGATCAAAGCAGGTCTTGAAATCGTAACAGCAGAGATGAGCCTTGATGAGGCAAAGAAAACTGGCGCTATGGCTCTCTTCGGTGAAAAGTATGGTGAGTCTGTTCGTGTGGTTAAGATGGGTGAGTTCTCCACAGAGCTTTGTGGTGGTACACATGCTTCCAATACAAATACAATCGGTTCCTTCAAGATCCTCTCTGAGGCAGGTATCGCAGCCGGTGTAAGACGTATTGAGGCATTAACATCTGACGGTCTCATCGCTCACTACGAGCAGGTTGAGAAGGAGTTCCATGCTGCTGCAGCTGCTGCGAAAGCAAACCCGGCAGATTTAACAGCGAAGATCGTGGCTATGATGGAAGAGATCAAAGCTCTTCACGCTGAAAATGAAAAATTAAAATCCAAGATGGCAAAAGAAGCAATGGGCGACGTTATGGATCAGGTAAAAGAAGTGAAGGGCGTAAAAGTTCTTGCAGTTCAGGCTGACGGCGTTGATATGAACGGCTTAAGAAATCTTGGTGATCAGTTAAAAGAGAAATTAGGCGAGGGCGTTATCGTAATCGCTTCCGTACTTGACGGTAAAGTAAACTTAATGGCAACAGCAACAGATGGCGCAATGAAGCAGGGTGCACATGCAGGCAACCTCATTAAAGGTATTGCAGCTCTTGTTGGCGGTGGCGGCGGTGGTCGTCCGAACATGGCTCAGGCCGGTGGTAAGAATCCGGAAGGTGTAGCTGCTGCACTTGAGAAAGTTCTTGAGGTTGTTGACGGTCAGATTAAATAAGACAAGATCGGCCTAAAATCTCTAAAATAACCGTCAAAAAAATTTTTAAAGAAAAAGTAAAAAAGATGTTGACGAATGGGTATTTTGTGTTATAATACTAGATGTGCTAAAAAATACCCAAACAGTTGTAGCACAATTACACAACTGGAGGGAGGTTAGGTGTGAGCTATGTCAAACGTAATCGTTAAAGAGAACGAAAGCCTGGACAGCGCTTTACGCAGATTCAAAAGAAACTGTGCAAAGGCAGGTATTCAGCAGGAGATTCGTAAAAGAGAGCATTATGAAAAACCGAGCGTAAAACGCAAAAAGAAATCTGAAGCTGCTAGAAAGCGCAAATATAACTAATTAGTATTGATTTAAGAAGATATTCCATTTTGGGATATCTTCTTTTTTTGTATTTTATTACATACGTTATTATGAAATCTTAGATTGCAGGTGACGAAGTTTGTGTAAGATGCGAGATACTGATGTCGTAATGAAAACTATTTTCGAGCTTCTAAAGCTGCCTTCCGATGTTACTTGTGGAGACAGCAGGATCTCCATGATCGGAAAAAGAAAAGTAAAAATTGAAAACTATCGAAGCATATTGGTATATTCAGAAACATTGATAAAAATACAAGCCAAACAGCAGATCGTGGTTATCGACGGAAAGGAACTGCGAATACGTTATTTTGATCAAGATGAGATGGAAATTCAAGGTTGGATCACAAGGGTAACATTTGTTTAGGAGGTGACATGGAAAGTGGGGAATTGTAGTGAGAATACACTTAAAGGAAGGGTTGAAGTGGAGGTAAACGGTCAAAATATAGAGCGTTTTTTGAATATTTCTTCAAAACGGTCGCTTTTAATCGAACAAGTAAATCAGTCTCATTTTTTCACATGTCCCAATGACTTTAAGAAGATGAAAGACGTAGCACGGAAGACAGGTGTCCATCTCAGGATCAAGGGAAGACACGGTGTTCCGTTTTTTTTATATCGAAATCGAAAACGAAAATTACTTGGAATAGGTATCATGATATTTTTTCTAAGTTTGTTTTTGAGTTCCTTTTTTATATGGGATATTTCTTATGAAGGAAATTTGCGATTTACAGACGAGATGTTGAATGCATATCTTAAGACCATTCCGGTTCATTGTGGAATGAAGAAAATAGATATTTCCTGTGATGCATTAGAAGCCGGTTTTAGAAATACTTTTCCGGATATTACTTGGGTCTCAGCTGAAATTCGAGGAACTAGACTGATGATTCGGATCAAAGAAAATGACATGATAATGGATCCCATGGAAGAAGGTGAAACTCCATGTGATCTGATTGCCGAAAAAAACGGGATCATAAAAGAAATTATTGTCAGGCAGGGGCTTCCGAATGTAAAAGTCGGAGATGTAATAGAAAAGGGAATGTTGCTGGTTGACGGAACAATTCCTGTTTATGATGATTCGGATACATTGATAAACAGCCATGAGGTGCATGCTGATGCAGAGATTTTAGCACAAACGACACATTTGTTTGTAAGGAAGTTTTCTTTGTCGAAAATCGAAAAAGTGAGGACCGGTTATGTACGTAAAGGCGGATATGTGAGATTGTTAGGTAATTCTTTTTATTTTCTGTTGCCGCCTAAAGGGGATCACTTATGGGAAATTTTTACAGAACAAAAACAGATTTATTTTTTAGATGATTTTTATTTGCCGGTATATTACGGAATACTGACTGCTTATGAGTATGATGAGTACGAGCGGTTTTATACGGAGGAAGAAATTGAAAATATTGGAGAGAGATGTATGCAGGAATATATAGAAAAATTATTGGAAAAAGGTATACAAATACTTGGAAGTGATGGTAAAATAGAGTTTAATGAATCCGAATGGACGTATACGGGGACAATTAAAGTGATTGAAAATGTTGCAGTTGAAAATCGTTCAGCCGGGAAAAATGAGGAGAATTAGTTAGTAAATGAGTGTAATTGAGACAATTATTGATATTCCTGTAGAACATGAGAGGAAGGTATGCGGTCAATTTGACTGTTATTTAAAAAAGATTGAGCGTACCTTACATGTTTCCATGATCGCAAGAAACGGAGAGATCAAAGTGATCGGTCCGGAACATGCAGTGAAACGTGCAAAGAGTGTATTTTCTACTTTAATCTCTCTTTCTAAACGTGGAGAGGAGATCGGAGAGCAGAATGTAGATTATGCGCTGGCTCTTTCCTTTGAAGGAAAAGATACAGAATTACTGGAAATCGACAAAGATATTGTGTGTCATACCATCAACGGTAAGCCGGTAAAACCTAAAACACTGGGTCAAAAGCAGTATCTGGATCTAATCCGTAAGAAAATGATCGTATTTGGTGTCGGTCCTGCGGGAACCGGTAAAACCTACCTTGGTATGGCTATGGCTATTCAGGCATTTAAAAATGGAGAGGTAAACCGTATTATCCTGACACGTCCGGCTATTGAAGCGGGTGAAAAACTTGGTTTCCTTCCGGGTGATCTTCAGAGTAAGATCGACCCGTATTTAAGACCATTGTATGACGCCCTTTATCAGATCATGGGAGCGGAAAGCTACCTTCATAATGCGGAGAAAGGTCTGATCGAAGTTGCACCGCTTGCGTATATGCGCGGACGTACGTTAGATAATGCATTCATTATTCTTGATGAGGCCCAGAATACAACTCAGGCACAGATGAAGATGTTCCTGACTCGTATCGGTTTTGGTTCTAAGGTGATCATTACCGGTGACCAATCTCAGAAAGATCTTCCGTACGGAACGGTTTCCGGTCTGGATACAGCGCTTAAGATTTTAAAAGGCATTGATGACATTGGAATTTGTTACTTTACCAGTGATGATGTAGTACGTCATCCGCTGGTTCAGAAGATTGTAAAAGCATATGATGACTATGAGGCCAAAGGAAAAGAGATCGCTGCGAAGAAACGAGAAGGCAATTCAGAGAAAACAGAAGCAAAGCCAAAAGTGAGATTCCAGAGAAAAACTGACCGTGTCGGCCGGGAAGGAAGAAAGCATGACAATAACCATTGATTACGAGACTGATTTAAAACTGGATCTTCCGGTAGAAGAGATTATCCATAATGTGATTGAGGAATCCATCGATTATGTGGAATGTCCGTATGATTTTGAGGTAAATGTTCTTTTGACAGATAATGAAGGAATCCATCAGATCAATCTGGATATGCGTCAGATTGATAATCCGACAGATGTTCTTTCTTTTCCGATGTGTGATTTTGAAACACCGGGTGATTTTGATGCTTTAGAAGAGACACCGGAGGAGTATTTTAACCCGGATACCGGTGAACTGATGATGGGTGACATCGTGATCTCTGTAGAGAAAGTGAAAGAACAGGCTGAGAAATACGGTCATTCAGAGACCAGAGAGCTGGCTTTCCTGGTGGCGCATAGTATGCTGCATCTTTCCGGTTATGATCATATGGAAGAGGAAGAGCGCAAAGAGATGGAAGCAATGCAGAGTGAGATTCTGGAGCGGAGGGGTTACAGAAGATGATGAAAAAGAGCATGCGGATCAAGATGGGAATTGCTGTATGTATGTTGACAGCAATGCTCAGTGGATGCGGAAGCAATAAATATGAAGAAGTTGTTGCAACAACGGCAGTTGTGGAAACAACAGCTGAAGAAGAAACAACAAAACAGGTGGTTGTATTGGAAACAGAGGCGGAGGAAACAACAGCTGCTTTTGAAGTACAGGAAGAGCGCATAGAGATCGATGGTAAGATTTCCAGCTATCTGACCGGAGAACTTGTGGATGTGGAAAAAGCAAACCGCAGACCGATCGCGATCATGATGAGCAACGACAAAGAAGCTCTTCCGCAGTATGGAATCAACCGTGCAGGTGTTGTATATGAGGCTCCGGTTGAGGGTACTATGAATCGTTATATGGCGATCATCGAGGACTATGATGATCTGGAAAGAATCGGTTCTGTTCGCAGCTGCCGTACATATTATACATACTTTGCCCGTGAGTTTGATGCGATCTATGCTCACTTTGGACAGAGCACATTTGCAGTTCCTTATCTGGAAAATGTAGATAATATCAATGGAGTAGAAGGCGTAGGCGGTAACGCATTCTTCCGTTCTAACGATAAAAAAGCTCCGCACAATGCCTATGCGAGTGCGTCTAAGATTAAGAATACTATCGAAAAATTAGGTTACAGCACTGAATATAGTGACTCTTATCAGGGACACTTCAAGTTTGCCGGCGGAACTACACAGGTACAGCTTGACGGACAGGACGCATATAAAGTTGTTCCGGGTTACAGCTATAATGAACCGTGGTTTGAGTACAATGAAGATGATGGTTTATATTATCGTTATCAGTATGGTGCGGCTCATAAAGGCAATGAAGGTCAGATTGCAGTAAAGAATATTATTATTCAGTATGCTGAGTGGGGATATTATGCGACAACAGAGTATTTGAATATCAATCTGCATACAGGCCGCGAAGGTTATTATATTACCAATGGTAAAGCAATCCCGGTCACATGGAAGAAAGACGGCGAGTTTGGTGTGACCAGATACTATGACCTGGAAGGTAATGAAATCATATTGAACAAAGGAAAGACCTGGATCTGTGTAAACGGTACAGATAAGGTTCACAGGACGGAATTCTATGGAAAGTAAGAAACGAAGCAGGACAAAAGAGTCCAACTTTGTTGTACAGGGAAGTATTTTAGCGATTGCTTCGATCGTTGTTCGAATCATTGGAATTGCATACCGCATTCCGATGATCAACATCATCGGCGATGAAGGAATGGGTTATTACGGAACTGCATTTAATGTATACAATATTGCGCTGTTATTATCTTCGTACAGTCTTCCGCTGGCGGTATCTAAGATGGTTTCTGCAAGGCTTGCAAATAAACAGTATCGTAATGCGGATCGTATATTCCGTGCAGCACTGTGTTATGCAACCGTTGTTGGTGCGATCACCGCGGCTGTGATCTGGTTTGGGGCCGATTTCTTTGCAAGTGAGATTTTCTATATGCCGTACGCGTCTTTTGCACTGAAAACACTGGCTCCAACTGTATGGATCATGGCATATCTGGGCGTATTCCGTGGCTATTTCCAGGGACGTGGAACGATGGTTCCGACAGCATGCTCTCAGGTGTTCGAGCAGATCATCAATGCGATCGTCAGTGTGGCGGCCGGAAGTTACCTTTTCAATGAGGCTCTGAAAGTTGAAATCTTAAAGAATGAGATTGGAACCGGCTATTCCAATGCCTGGGGTGCGGCCGGCGGTACGATCGGTACCGGATCCGGTGCATTGACGGCGCTGTTATTTTTACTTTTGTTATTTGCGTGTTATCGAAAGACGTCTGCTCGCCAGATCAAAAGAGATCATTCCGGTGTACTGGAGAGTTATGGTGAAATTACAAGAGTTCTGTTCTTTACCGTTGTTCCGGTCATTGTAAGTTCTGCTATTTATAATGTGAACAGTGTGATCGATAATGGTTTGTTGGCAGCGAATTTTGCCAGTCTGGGTAGAGAGGCCCAGTTTGCAGCTGACTGGGGCGTTTATACCGGAAAGTATCATTTGTTGATTAATGTTCCTATGGCAGTTTCGAACGCATTATCCTCTTCTTTGATCCCATCTGTATCCAGAGCAGTTGCAGAGGGAGACCGAAAGAAGATCCGAGCAAGGATCACGGCAGCGATTCGTTTTTCTATGTTGATCGCAATTCCATCTACAGTCGGTCTTACGGTTCTTGCCGGTCCGATCAACAATCTGTTATTCTCCGGAGATAATTCTCTGGCGATCCAGATGACATTATATGGTTCGATCGCAGTAATCTTTTATTCTTTATCGACGGTAACCAATGCAATCTTGCAGGGTATTGACAAGATGCATCTTCCGATCATTCATGCATTGATCGCTTTGGTCCTTCATATTGGCGTGCTGGAGATCATGGCGCTTGTTATGGATCTTGGTATTTACAGTATGGTATATGCCAATATCACGTTTGCCTTAATCATGTGTGCATTGAATCACTGGGCAATCAGAAGAACCATTGGATATCATCAGGAAATTAAGAAGACATTTGTGATCCCAATGATCTCAGCTGCTATTATGGGCGGATGTACATTTGGCGTGTACAAGCTGATCTTTATGGTGATCAAAAGCAATGTAATAGCGACAATACTATCCATTGTTGTTGCCGTTGGTGTATACGGAGTATTGTTGATCAAATTAAAATGTATGGACGAAGAGGAACTTCGTCAGATGCCGGGAGGAACAAGGCTTCTTGGTGTTTTAAAGAAAGTTCATCTTATGTAATGATGTATAAAATAGGGAAAGAAAGCAGATACTGATTTCAAAAGGAGGAATATCCTATGAGAAAACATGTATCCGGCTTTCTTTTCTTTTTTTGTCTGACGATGTTTTGTTTGATCGGATTATATTGGATAACCAAGGGTGGAGAAAAGGAAGAAATTCAACAAGTACAGGCAATTGAAACGTATGAGCCTCCATTGTTTGCGGAGGAATATATCCGGGAATCCGATCAGGATGAAACTTTATTCCATCTTGTTTTGAATGTGGACGAGGTTCAACACGAATTGGTTAAGGAGAATTATTGTCTGGTTGCTGAGGAAGGGTATTTGATCGTGTATGACATGGATCAAGAGACTGTAAATCTGTTTACACATATGCCACTGGCAGAATTTCCGATCAAAGAGCAAGAGCGATTAATGGAGGGAATCTGGTTTCCAACCATGGCTGAGATCTTTAGTTATCTGGAATCTTACAGTAGTTAAGTCTTGCAAATTTTAACGCTTCTCGATATACTAGACCATAATATGCATTTATGACGTTAGGGTTATTTGATTAAGGAAAAGACAGTTGGGAGGAATTCCATGAAACAGGAAGGTATCATTATCGGAGGTGGAGCTGCCGGACTTTTGGCAGCAATTACAGCTGCAGAATCAGGGGCATCGGTAACCATTTTGGAGCATATGCCAAGGGTAGGAAAGAAAATTCTTTCTACAGGCAACGGAAAATGTAATATGACAAACCTTCATATGACCGAGGAATGTTACCGCTCCGGCGTGGAAGGTGTACCGATGCAGGTTATCAGGAAATTTTCAGTGGCTGATACTATCGCATTTTTTCGAAGACTTGGAGTTTTAACCACTGATAGAAATGGATATGTGTATCCGGCCTCCGGACAAGCACAGACAGTTTTGGATGCATTGCGAGACAAAGCTGACAGTCTTGGTGTTCGCACATACTGCGACAGCAAAGTTATTTCTGTTAATAAGAAGAAAGCCGGTCGATTTACAGTGAAAACGGAAACACAGGCATATGCTGCGGATTTTGTGATCCTCTGTGCAGGTTCTATGGCTGCAAAGACTACCGGTTCAGATGGCAGCGGATATGAATTGGCTAAAGATCTGGGGCACAAGATTAAGAAACCTCTTCCGGCACTGGTTCAGTTAAAGTGCAATGGGGATTTCTTTAAAGCAATTGCAGGTGTTCGTACGGATGTAAAGGTATCTCTATATACTCTGGACAAAAACGGAGATCGTGGAGCATTTTTGGCGGAAGACCAAGGAGAACTTCAGTTGACCGATTACGGAATCTCGGGTATTCCGGTATTTCAGGTGAGCCGCTATGCTGCAGAAGCACTGGATCATAAAAAGCGAGTTCTTGCAGTGATCGATTTTATGCCTGATATGTCTGACGAACAGTTATTTGAGGTCCTGAAGGATCAACGCAATTATCTAAAGGAAAGAAATGCCGGCGATTTTATCAATGGTCTGTTCAATAAAAAGCTTGCAGCATTATTTTTAAAATCCGCCCGGATCAAAGCAGATCAGCCGGTTTCTGAACTTAACAATAAAAAGCTTGCAGAACTTTGTCGGGTGATTAAAGAAGCGTCCTTTGAGGTGACAGGCACCAATCCATACGACAAAGCACAGATCTGCATGGGCGGTGTAGATCTTCGTGAGATCAATCCGGATACGATGGAGTCCAGACTGGTACCGGGATTATATTTTGCTGGAGAGATTTTGGACGTGGACGGCATCTGTGGAGGTTATAATCTGCAGTGGGCGTGGTCCAGCGGACATTTGGCTGCGATCAGTGCGACAGGAATGAGATAGAAATAAATAGGAGTTAATACATATATGATCCGAATCAATCAGCTTGCGCTCGAGGTGACACATAGTCCCGGAGCATTAAAGAAAAAAGCAGCGAAACTGTTAAAAGTGCAGGAATCGATGATCGAGAATATATCGATCGTTCGCAGATCCATCGATGCGCGAAAGAAGGACAATCTTCTTTATAGTTATATTGTTGATGTAAAGCTTACAGATGCCAAGAAAGAAGCGCAGATTGTAAAGAAAGCAGCAAATAATAATATCAAGATGGAAACGGAAGTTCCATACCGGTATCCGAAACATGGAACAGAGACGATGAAGCATCGTCCGGTAATCATTGGCGCAGGTCCGGCCGGTATGTTTGCGGCGCTCTCACTTGCAGAAAATGGTATGGCACCGATTCTTTTGGAACAGGGTGATCCGGTCGAAGTTCGTGCCAAAAAGGTCGAAGAGTTCTGGAAGAATGGATTTTCTCATCTCGATGTAAAATCCAACGTACAGTTTGGCGAAGGC
>JAZRLX010000023.1:0-2584 GCA_045647085.1 Pilosibacter sp. | reverse complement strand
TATTTTTCAATACTTGACTCCAGCTGACGGATCAGCGTTTCGTCTCCCAGTTTTATATGACTTGCATACTCGATATCTTTCACTGTTTCAATATGACCAAAATATTCTTCCGGTTGTTCCAGATTTTCTGTTTCTCCATCTTTCCACATATGGTAATCATCCGGACTTAAATCGGTAATTTTCATATAGGTACCAGACTCTGTCACTTTCATAATATAATATGGTGTTCTAGCCATTCCCATCTGGTTCATATAAAAACCGGTCAGTGTGACTCCCTCCGGAAATCCGATCGGAACAATCTCGTTCTGCTCTGTTGTACTATCTTTCGTTTCTCCCGTATTTCCATCCATAGGCGGATTAACTGACTTATTATTCTTTGCACAGCCAACTAATAATGACAAAATTCCCATAAGCATCACCCATAAGATTACTCGTTTTAACTTCATGTTTCACTACCTCCGTTCCCATTCGGCAGATTTCAAACGGCTATGAAAGCGAAAGTGATCCTGAAAACAGAATCACTTTCACAACTAAAACTTACCGCTTCGCCCGGAACCTCCGCCTCCTTTGTGCGATTTGGAGTCAGATTTCGACTTCTCAATCTTTCTACGAGTCTGTGTTTTATAAAGGAAATGATCTCTCCTTTCAGTCAAATTCAGCCCTTCTTCTGTTACATATGCATTGGCGATACTTCCTTTATGTACACTCTTCATGGACGCCTTTAATGCAGATGTCACTGCAAATGCTACCACGATTGAGCCGACAATTGCGATTAAATACAGGTGTCCGTGACTTTCACGTACCGGAGTCCCTGCAGCTGCAAGAGTCAAATACTCATCACAAACGGAAATATAATCATCAAAACCGTAATACCAGTCATTATTACTAAAATCGTCCAAGAACTGATCTTCCATCTGGATCTGTCCGTATTCGTTGAATGCGTATTCAACATTCTCACCATAAAAGAACGTTGCATAACTGCGATCATACATACTAAGAAGTAAAAGGATACCTTCTCGATCTTCTCCTTCTCCGAGCCCAAGACCATGGTACATTTCTGTTGCTGTTGTATATACATCACTCGTGCTGTAATCATGATAATTGTTTACCGCGATCATATACACACCATACCCGTGCTTTTGGGAAATCTCTGCAGCTTTGGTGTCCAGATCGATCAGTTCTTCTGCAGACAGAAGCCCTGCCTCATCATAAAAATGCATTTCAGATGCAAAGGAAGAAATGCCCATGATACTGATCATTAATACTGTTAAAAATAAATGCATTAATTTCTTCATCGTTCATCCCTCCTTACATCGTAAACAGGAATACGGCGATCGAGCTGATTGCACTAAGACCTGCCGCAATACCTGCAAATGTAGCCCAATATTTTCCTTTGCTTACCGGAAGATCCCCAACCGTTTTTCCGGTTTGTCCGTTCACCGCAAACAAATAATTTTTTCCATTCCATTTTGTAGTCAAAAGCCATACCGGGAGTAGTGCATAATGGACCTTTCCACGTTCCATATTGACCCATTCACGTGTAGCAATACAAGTCTGATAGCCAAGCACTGTATTTCTGAGAGCTGCTTTTATCGTCTGCTCACATCTTCCATCTGCTCTTTCCCAGGAATTGTCTACAGTCACATCATACTTATCTGCAAGGAAACCCGGAAGATATGCGGTTGAGAATTCCTTTAACTCGCTATAATCATATGGCTCAATGGAATCCATATATTCATCCGGCATTTTTGAAGAAGCATCGACCGGAATTTTCTCAAAGGACATGTTACCACCACGTGATACACGATAGTGAGCAGTATCTGTGATCTCTTCATCTCCACGTTTTCGTACCGTTGTAATGGTCGCATCATAAGTTGCAGATGCCTCAGCAGTACCGTCAAACATCCAGAACGGAACATAAACTCCCTTAATCTCCTGAAGATGATTCTCTGATGAGAAGCTGCTCGGGAGGAAGAATTTTCCCTTATAATGTTTTTTTAATGCCTCAATAGCCGCTTCTTTTTTCACTTTAAACGGAATCACATAATTCGGTTTTAATGCTCCGGTGAATTGTCCCGGAACAACGGTCGGATTGCCACAATATGGACATGAAGTAGCACCTGTTGTCCCATCACAGATCAACTCTGCTCCGCATGATGGGCAGCTATATGCTTTCATGTTAGCGCTGTCCGCTCCCCAGTTGTCATTCAATGCTGAGGTATCCCAATCGCCTGTATATTCCGTTCCTTCTCTTTTATCCTCTACTTCATTTTCATTCTGCTGATTTTCATTTTCTTTCTCGTCTTGGGCCATCGCCTCAGCCGCTTTGGCGTCCTTTTCTGCGTAAAGTGCCTCAATTTCTTCTAATTCATAGCTAGAACCGCAGTAATCACATACTACTTTTCCTAATTCCGGTGAAAAGTGTACCGGTCCGGTACACGCCGGACATTGATAGTTCGTTACCTGTGCTGCCATATATCTCATTCTCCTTTTCGTCTATTTTATGCCCACGGATCTGCACTTACCGGTTTTCGAATGTCTGCAAGTAAGAACTGCTCCCACAAGAACCACTGTCCGGTCGACG
>JAZRLX010000022.1:0-6271 GCA_045647085.1 Pilosibacter sp. | reverse complement strand
TTGGAAATGCCGGAAACGGGGAGAATACCTCCTCTGCTGCAGCAAAAGGAGAATCCGGAGAAGGTGGGTTCAAGCGCGATGGCGGATTTAAACGTGATGGATCTAAAGGTCGTATGCCCTATAAGAAATCGGAGAATCCGGATGTACTCTTTGGCCGTGATTTTGAAGGTGAAGTGACAGAAATTCGTGAGATTGCAGGCGAGATTGGAGAAGTGACGATCCGTGGACAGATTCTTTCAGAGGAAACACGCGAATTAAAGAGTGGACGCAAACTGACAATTTTCGCGATCACAGACTTTACCGATAGTATCTCTATCAAAATGTTCCTCCGTGAAGACCAGGAGGAGGATGCAAAAAATGCGATTAAAAAAGGTGCATTTATTAAATTAAAAGGTATTACGACCATCGATAAATTTGATGGTGAGCTGACGATCGGTTCGATTGTCGGAATTAAAAAATGTGAAGACTTTACAACGAAGCGTGAAGATCATGCTCCGGTCAAACGAGTGGAGCTTCATTGTCATACAAAGATGAGTGATATGGATGGTGTGTCTGAGGTAAAGGATATCATCAAACGAGCTAAAAAATGGGGTATGCCAGCGATTGCGGTTACTGACCATGGTTGTGTTCAGGCGTTCCCGGATGCCAGTCATGCACTGGATAAAGGAGATACCTTTAAAGTTATCTACGGTGTGGAAGGTTATCTGGTCGATGATATGAAAGAAATCGTTGAGTATTCCAGAAATCAGAGTCTGGATGATACCTATGTGGTGTTTGACATCGAGACAACGGGATTTTCACCGATCAAAAACCAGATCATTGAAATAGGCGCTGTAAAAGTTGTGAATGGAACGATCACGGAGCGATTTAATGAATTTATCAATCCGGATGTACCGATTCCATTTGAAATTGAACGACTGACCGGAATCAATGATTCGATGGTCATGGGCGCGCCTGGAATCGATGTAATTCTTCCCCAATTCTTGGAGTTTGTGGGAGATGCAGCTTTGGTTGCACACAATGCTTCCTTCGATGTAAGCTTTATCAAACACAATGCGGAACAGTTAAATCTCACGTTCAGACCTACGGTGCTCGATACTGTTACATTAGCGCGAGTATTGCTTCCGAATTTGAATCGATATAAACTGGATACTGTAGCCAAAGCGCTGAATGTCTCATTGGAAAATCATCACAGAGCTGTCGATGATGCAGAGGCGACTGCCCATATTTTTGTTAAGTTTATTGAGATGTTAAAAACTCAATATGATATGACGCATCTGGATCAGTTAAATCAGTTTAACAAAGCAGATGACGCGACGATTATGAAAATGCCGTCGCACCATATCATCATTCTGGCTAAAAATGACCTTGGTCGTGTGAATTTGTACCGACTCGTATCAGAATCACATGTACGGTATTTTTCCAGACAACCGAGAATCCCAAAGAGCCTCCTTCAGGAGTGTCGAGAGGGTTTGATCATTGGTACTGCTTGTGAAGCCGGTGAATTGTATCAGGCGATTCTTCGTGATGCATCCGATGCAGACTTACAGAAACTGGTAGATTTCTATGATTTCCTGGAAATCCAGCCGCTCGGTAACGATATGTTCATGCTGCGCGAAGAAAAAAGCTCTGTCAACTCCATTGATGATCTGATGGATATCAACCGAAAGATCGTAAATCTGGGTGAGCAGTTTAATAAACCGGTTTGTGCAACTTGTGATGTACATTTCCTGGATCCGGAAGATGAAGTTTATCGAAGGATCTTAATGGCAGGAAAAGGATTTAAGGATGCAGATGATCAGGCTCCGTTATACCTTCGTACAACTGATGAGATGCTGGAAGAGTTCCAGTATTTAGGCAGTGACAAAGCATATGAAGTGGTAGTAACCAACACCAGAATGATCGCAGATATGTGCGAAAACATTGCTCCGGTTCGCCCGGATAAATGTCCGCCGGTCATCGAAGATTCGGATGAACAGCTGCGAACCATTTGTTACAATCGAGCTCATGAGATGTACGGTGAGAATCTTCCGCAGATTGTAATCGACCGTCTGGAACGAGAACTGAATTCCATTATTTCCAATGGTTTCGCGGTTATGTACATCATTGCACAGAAGCTTGTGTGGAAATCCAATGAGGATGGTTATCTGGTAGGTTCCCGAGGTTCTGTAGGCTCTTCCTTTGCTGCGACGATGTCCGGTATTACAGAAGTTAATCCACTGAGTCCGCACTATTACTGTACGAATTGTCATTACTATGATTTCGATTCCGAAGATGTAAAGAAATTCAGTGGTATGGCGGGATGCGATATGCCGGATAAAAACTGTCCGGTTTGCGGATTGCCGTTGATGAAGGATGGATTCGATATTCCTTTCGAGACCTTCCTTGGATTTAAAGGCGATAAAGAGCCGGATATCGACTTAAACTTTTCCGGAGAATACCAGTCTCGTGCGCACGATTACACAGAAGTAATTTTCGGAAAAGGGCAGACGTATCGAGCAGGAACCATTGGTACCCTGGCAGAGAAAACTGCTTATGGATTTGTAAAGAAATATTATGAAGAACGCGGTCAGAGAAAACGCGAAAGTGAGATCAATCGTATTGTTAATGGATGTACCGGTGTCAGACGAACAACGGGACAGCACCCGGGAGGTATTATCGTACTTCCGATCGGAGAGAATATTTATTCCTTCACTCCGGTTCAGCATCCGGCAAATGATATGACAACCAAAACTGTTACGACCCACTTTGACTATCACTCCATTGACCATAACTTATTAAAACTTGATATTCTCGGACACGATGATCCGACCATGATCCGTATGCTTCAGGACCTGATCGGTCTGGATCCGGTAAAAGATATCCCGCTGGATTCCAGAGAGGTCATGAGCTTATTCCAGAATACATCAGCCTTAGGCATCACACCGGAAGATATCGGTGGATGTAAACTGGGTGCCCTCGGTGTTCCGGAGTTCGGTACAGACTTTGCGATGCAGATGTTAATCGATGCACAGCCAAAGCATTTCTCTGACTTAGTCCGTATTGCAGGACTCGCTCATGGTACAGACGTATGGCTTGGCAACGCACAGACGCTGATCCAAGAGGGAAAAGCGACCATTCAGACAGCAATCTGTACACGAGACGATATTATGGTCTATCTGATTCAAAAAGGCATGGAAGAGGGACTTGCTTTCACAATCATGGAGTCTGTTCGAAAAGGTAAAGGTTTAAAACCGGATTGGGAAGAGGCGATGAAAGCCCATGATGTTCCGGACTGGTATATTTGGTCTTGTAAGAAGATCAAGTACATGTTCCCGAAAGCCCATGCGGCTGCTTATGTAATGATGGCATGGCGCATCGCTTACTGCAAGGTATTCTATCCATTGGCATACTACGCATCTTTCTTCAGTATTCGTGCCAGCGCATTCTCTTACGAGATCATGTGTCTGGGAAGAGAGAAGCTGGATCGTCACATTGCTGATTACAAGAAACGCTCCGATTCCTTATCGAAAAAAGAGCAGGATACTATGCGTGACATGCGTATCGTGCAGGAAATGTATGCACGTGGATTTGAATTCCACCAGATGGATGTATTCAAGGCGAAAGCCAGACATTTCCAGATCATTGATAATAAACTGATGCCTTCGATCAACAGCATCGACGGTCTTGGTGAAAAAGCGGCTGAATCCATTGAGGAAGCTGCAAAAGACGGACCATTCCTTTCAAAGGAGGACTTCTGTAACAGAACAAAAGTCAGCAAGACGATCTGTGATCTGATGGTAGAACTTGGAATCTTAAAAGATCTTCCGGAGTCCAACCAGTTGTCATTGTTTGATCTATAAGAAAAGGCGTATTTGATATCGAAATTAAGAACGATATCAGATGCGCTTTTCCTTTTTAATGGACTTGACAAACGAAAAGGAAATGGTAATATATAAATGTACCCCCCAAGGGTATAAAAGCGAAAGGAGAGACATAGCATGGTTCAATATATAGTAACCGGAATGAGCTGTGCCGCATGTAGTTCACGTGTAGAAAAAGCGGTCTCCGGTGTACCGGGAGTCACTTCCTGTTCGGTAAGTCTCCTGACCAATTCCATGGGCGTAGAAGGAACTGCATCCTCGGATGCGGTCATCGAAGCTGTGGTAAATGCGGGATACGGGGCATCCTTGAAAGGTGAAAAAGACTCCGTCGGACAGGGTACATCTGCATCTATGAATGAAGATGCGTTGGCAGATAAAGAAACGCCGGTTCTGAAAAAGCGTTTACTTGCATCGATGGGCTTTTTAGTGGTTCTCATGTATTTTTCCATGGGACATACGATGTGGGGCTGGCCGGTTCCAACATTCTTTGAAGAAAATCACATAGCGATGGGATTGCTGCAGTTACTGTTGTCAGCAATCGTGATGATCATTAACCAGAAGTTTTTTATCAGCGGATTTAAAGGACTTCTCCACAAAGCACCGAACATGGATACATTGGTTGCAATGGGATCCGGAGCTTCCTTCATTTATAGTACGTATGCATTATTTATGATGACAGATGCACAGCTTAAAGGAGATGCTGTGACTGTAATGTCATATATGCATGACTTTTATTTTGAGTCGGCAGCTATGATCCTCACATTAATTACTGTAGGTAAAATGTTGGAGGCGCGTTCAAAAGGTAAGACAACCGACGCATTAAAGAGTTTGTTGAAACTGGCTCCTAAAACTGCTACGGTAGTAAGAAACGGATCAGAAGTGGAAGTTCCGATCGAACAAGTGAAAAAAGGCGACATGTTCGTGGTTCGTCCTGGCGAAAATATTCCGGTTGACGGAATTGTATTAGAAGGACACAGTGCGGTAAATGAATCAGCATTGACCGGAGAGAGTATTCCGGTTGATAAAGAACCTGGCGACCTGGTTTCAGCGGCAACGGTAAACCAGTCTGGTTTTATTCGCTGTGAGGCAACCAGAGTCGGAGAAGATACGACGCTTTCTCAGATCATTAAAATGGTAAGCGATGCGGCGGCGACCAAAGCTCCGATCGCGAAAGTGGCAGATAAAGTATCCGGCATTTTTGTACCTGCAGTTATTACGATCGCAGTGATCACCACATTGGGCTGGTTATTATTAGGAGAAAGCTTTGGTTTTGCCATTGCAAGAGGTATTTCCGTTCTGGTTATCAGTTGTCCGTGTGCGCTTGGACTTGCAACTCCGGTTGCGATCATGGTCGGAAACGGAATGGGAGCAAAGAACGGTATTCTTTTCAAAACTGCGGTATCATTAGAAGAAACGGGAAAAGTACAGATTGTTGCTTTAGATAAGACCGGAACAATCACAAACGGAGAACCAAAAGTGACAGATATGATCCCGGTTGAAGGTGTATCGCAGGAAGAATTACTCTCCATGGCATATGCGCTTGAAAAGAAGAGTGAGCATCCGTTAGCAAAAGCGATCCTGCAGAAAGCAGAGGAACTGAAGTTAACAGCAGAAGAAGTCACAGATTTTCGTGCTCTTCCCGGAAATGGACTTTCGGCAGAACTTTCCGGAGTATCTCTATATGGAGGCAATTTAAAATACATTAGCACGAAAACGATTGTTCCGAACGATATTCAGGTAAAAGCAGAAGCATTAGCTGATCAGGGAAAAACTCCACTGTTCTTCTGCAAAGAGGATGAATTGATCGGTATTATCGCTGTGGCTGATGTTATGAAGGAAGACAGTCCAAAGGCGATCAAAGAACTGCAGAACATGGGAATCCACGTGGTCATGCTGACCGGTGACAATAAAAAAACCGCAAATGCGATCGGTGCACAGGCCGGTGTAGATGAAGTCATTGCAGGAGTACTTCCGGATGGAAAAGAAAATGTGATCCGAAGACTCCAAAAGAGCGGTCGGGTAGCCATGGTCGGTGATGGTATCAATGATGCACCAGCACTTACCAGAGCCGATATCGGAATTGCGATCGGAGCAGGTACGGACATTGCGATCGATGCAGCAGATGTCGTGCTTATGAAGAGTCGTCTGTCTGATGTACCTGCAGCGATCCGTATGAGTCGTGCAACATTAAAGAATATCCATGAAAACTTATTCTGGGCATTCTTCTATAACTGTGTAGGAATCCCGCTTGCCATGGGTCTGTGGATTCCGATCTTTGGATGGAAATTAAATCCGATGTTTGGCGCGGCAGCCATGAGTTTATCCAGTTTCTGCGTCGTATCCAATGCATTACGTCTCAATTTCTTTGATCTGCATCGTGCAGACAAAGACAAAAAAATAAAACCAAT